>CAMLNE010000005.1 GCA_946481265.1 uncultured Panacagrimonas sp.
TAGACCTGCGAGGTGTGCACGATCGCCGCGCACATCAGCCACTGCGGGCCCTTCTTGGCGAGCTTCGAGCCCGGGAAGATCTTGAAGCGCCGCCCGCGCGGGCCCTGGTACTCCGCCTTCTCCGGCAGCTTGAGGCCGATGTGGTCGACCAGGCCGGCGAGCAAGGCCTGGTGCAGCGGCAGGTACAGCTTCTCGATGGCCTCGGGCGTGCTTGCCAGGGGCGCTGCGCGCCGCGCCGGTTCGCCGAGCAGGTCGGCGATCTGCCGGTACACCGATTCCCATTCCTCCATGCGCAGGAAGGACACGAAGTGTTCCTTGCACAGCTTGCGCAACTGGCGGTTGGAGGCGGTCTCACCCCACTGCTGCCACTGGTTCCAGAGCTGCAGCAGGGTCACGAAGTCGGAGCGTGGATGGCGCCACAGCGCGTGCTTCTGGCGCGACTGCTCCTGTGCCTCCGGCGGGAACTCGTGCGGGTCCTGCACCGACAGCGCGGCGGCCAGCACCCAGGCTTCATGTGCGCAGCCCGCATCGCGGCCGGCCAGGGCGATGCGCGCCACGCGCGGGTCCAGCGGCAGGCGCGCGATCTCGCGGCCCAGGCGTGTCAGGCCGCGCTCCTCGTCGAGCGCGCCCAGCGTCTGCAGCAGGCGGTAGCCCTCCGATACCTGGCGCGAATCGGGCGGCTCGATCCAGGGAAACGCATCGACATCGCCCAGGCCCAGCGCCGCCATCTGCAGGATCACGCCGGCGAGGTTGGCGCGCAGCACCTCGGGATCGGTGAAGGCATCGCGCGCGGCGAAGTCGTCCTGCGCGTACAGGCGCACGCAGGTGCCTGGCCCGACGCGTCCGCAACGGCCGGCGCGCTGGTTGGCGCTGGCCTGGCTGACCGGCTCGATGTGCAGCAGCTGGATGCCCAGGCGCGTCGACCAGCGGCTCATGCGCGCAGTGCCGGTGTCGACCACGTAGCGGATACCGGGAACCGTCACCGAGGTCTCGGCCACGTTGGTCGACAGCACGATGCGTGGCGGGCCGCCGGAGGAGGCGAAGACCCGATCCTGCTGCGCAGCCGGCAGGCGCGAGTACAGCGGTAGCACCTGCGCATGGCGGAAGCGGCCGGCGAGCATGCGCGACAGCTCGTGGATCTCGCGTTCGCCGGGCAGGAACACCAGCGTGTCGCCGACCCTGCCGCCGGACCACAGGGATTCGATGGCATCGGCGACCGCGTCCTCGGTCTCCGCTTCGCCGGCCCCGGGCCGGTACTCGATGCGTACCGGGTAGGCACGGCCCTCGACGGTGAAGATCGGCGCGCCGTCGAAGTGTCTCGACAGGCGTTCGGGATCGAGCGTGGCCGAGGTGACGATCACTTTCAGGTCCGGTCGCCGCGGCAGCAGCCGCTTGAGCCAGCCGAGCAGGAAATCGATGTTGAGGCTGCGTTCGTGGGCCTCGTCGATGATGATCGTGTCGTAGGCCAGCAACTCGCGGTCGCGCTGCAGCTCGGCAAGCAGGATGCCGTCGGTCATCAGCTTGATCAGGCTGCTCGCGGACACGCGGCGATCGAAGCGGGTTTCGAAGCCGACCCATTCGCCGACCGGCGTATCGAGTTCGCGCGCGATGCGGTTGGCGACGCTGCGTGCCGCCAGCCGGCGCGGTTGCGTGTGGCCGATCAGCCCGCGCGTGCCCCGACCGAGTTCCAGGCAGAGCTTGGGCAGCTGCGTGGTCTTGCCCGATCCGGTCTCGCCGCAGACGATCAGGACCGGGTTGTCGCGGATGGCGGCAAGCAGTTCTTCGCGCGCCTGTGCGACCGGCAGCTCGGCAGGGTAGTGAAGGGTCGCCGGCCGCAGCGCGTCGCGGGCCTGCTTGCGCGCCAGGGCGGCGGCCAGGTCGGCCAGGAAGCGCGGTGCATCGAATGGCCGGTTCTGCGCGGGTGCGCGCGCAAGCTGGCGCGTGAACTGCTGCGCGTCGCGCGCCAGCAACTCGGGCCGTGCCCGCTCCAGGCGGGCATGCAGGTCGGCGAAATCGGTCACGCGGCGCGGGGGAAAAGCATCGAACGGGCCGCGATTCTAGTCGCTTGCGGCCCCGCGCCCGCCCCGGCGGCCGGACCCGCTCCGCCCGAGGCGGACCCTAGACGAAGAAGTCGAGCTGCTGGAGCGTGCCGGCCACGCCGCTCTCCTTCAGGTACAGCCCGGTGGCCTTGACCTCCGCGATCGGGGTCTGGTCCGCGTCGCGGTACTCGAAGTCGCCCTGCACCGCACCCAGGTGCAAGGCGCCGACCCCGGCCTCGGCCAGGGTCTGCAGCCGGTCCTGGTCCTCGGCCTCGCGCCGCCAGATGCGCAGTTGCGACCAGGCCGCGTCGGACTCGTCGATCCAGCCGTTGGCATCGTCGTCGAGCGCGGCGAGTTCGGCAAAGCCATTGCCCGAGTGCGCGCCGAACAGCTCGCGGCCGTCGTCGATGCGCCCGTTGCCGTTGCGGTCCAGCGCCAGGTAGCCGCTGGCCGCGGTGACATTGGGGATGTGCTCGGCCACGCCATCGGCATCGAGGTCGAAGGCGATGCGCGTCGACTCGAACGCGGCCACGCCGCCGTCCAGGTTGATCACCAGCGGATCCTTGCGTCGCGGGGCTTCGCTCTCGACGCGCACGATGACGAGCTCGGTCTGGCGGAAGTCGCGCTGCAGTTCGAGCCGCAGGTCCAGCGAGATCTGGCGCCCGTCGGCGGTGCGCACCTGCCCCTGCGCCTGCACGGACAGGCGCTCGGACGCCTCGCGCATGCGCAGGCGGTGCAGTTCGAAGGCACCGCCGCGCGGGACGTCCGCCGGTGCGTCCGCCGGCATGGCCGCAGCGCCCGGGGGCTGATCGCTCGCCTCGGCTGTGGCCGTGTCCGGCTCGTACAGTTCGATGCGCATGCCGAACAGGTCCTCGAGCACCTGGCGGATCAGGGCCAGGCGCGGCGGCATGGCCTTGGCGGAGATGGGCGAGGGCGTGGCCGACGCGGCGATGGCCCGCTCGGACAGCGTCTGCGTATCCGGTCGCGGCGCGCTGGCAGGCATGGGCCGCAGCTGCATGACGACGCGCTCGCTGACGAGGTCGCGCCGCTCGTGCGTGGACTGGAACGCGATTTCGCTGGACTCGATACGCATGGACGGCAACCGGAGAGGACGCCGGTGTATCGGCCGCGTGCCGCGCCGCTTTAGCGCGGGAGCCTCGGACGCCCGGTGTCGACCGCCTTGCGCGGCCCGGTCCCTCAGCCCAGCAGCGGCGCCAGCTTGGCCTCGAGCTCGGCCACGCGCGCCTCGAGCTGCGCGACGCGCTCGGCCAGCGAGGACGCACCGGGGTTGCCCGCGGCGGCAGGCAGGTCGGCTTCGACCGGCCCGGCCTGCAGGCTGGTGTCAGCGCACAGCAGCTGTGCGAAACGCTGCGCGGCCTGGCCCGGCTGGCGGGCCAGCGCGGTCACCAGCGGCTGCGCGCGGTCGGCCAGATCCGCGAGGACCGCCTGGACCCCCGCCGCATCCGCTGGGCCACCCAGGCCTGCCGCATTGGCGCGCAGCTCCGACAGCGTCTGCGGTCCGCGCAGCATCAGCGTGACGAGCACGGCCATCGCCGGCTCCCGGATCAGCAACTCGTGGTGGAAGCGGTGGCGCCATTTCGGCACGCGGCTGAGCTGGTCCTCACGCTTGACCAGACGCAACTCCTCGAGCTGCGTGAGGGTGGCGCCGACCTCGCCCTCGGACAGGGCCATCACCGGATCGCGCGAGGATTTCTGGTTGCAGGCCGAGACCAGCGCGTTGACGCTGAGCGGGTAGTACTGCGGCGTGGTGACCGATTTCTCGACGAGGCAGGCGACGACGCGAGCCTCCACCGCGGTGAGCGTCAGGGCCATGCGGCCTGCGCTCAGGGTGCGCTGGCGCCGGCCGCGGGCTCGGCCGAGCCGCCTGCCGGCGCCGCTTCGGTCGATTCGCCTTCCGGCGACTCGTAGAAGATCTCCAGCTTGTTGCTGCGCTTGGTCTCCGGGGCGGGTTCCGCCGCGGCCGCGCCGGGGGCCTGCGCGGTCGACGTCTGGCTGCCCGCCACGTCGGCCGGGTCGGCCGCTGCCGCGTCGGCCGTGTCGCCGGACGGAATGACCAGTTCCACGCCGCCCTCGCTGCTGTCCAGCGGCGAGAAGATTCCGGCGATGCGCGACATCAGGCCGGGCTTCTCCGGCGGCGGCGGTGCGTCTGCGCCGGCGGCGCTGACCGCCTGCGGGTCCGGCACGCGGCTCACGGCTGCCGGATCCTGTCCGGCGAGCAGGGCCTGCGCGTCCTGGGCCTGCTGGGTGAGCCCGGCCAGCTGGTAGCACTCGACCAGTGCCGCGAGCGCGCGGTAGGAGGCCGGCGTGCCGGGGTACTGCGCGATGATCTGTTCGGCACGCTTGGCGGCGGCGACGTAGGCGCCACGGCGCACGTAGAAGTCCACCACGTGCATCTCGTGCGCGGCCAGGCGATTGCGGATGAAGACCATGCGCGCATAGGCGTCGCTGGCGTACTGGCTGCCGGGATACTTCTGCAGCAGCAGGGCGAAGTCGTCGAAGGCGCGGCGCTGGCTGGTGACGTCGGACTTGGAATCGTCGACCGGCAGGATGTTCATCGGCGACTCGTCGCGACTGAAGTTGATGAGCCCCTTCAGATAATGGACGTAGTCGACCGCCGGGTGGCGCGGATGCTCGCGCAGGAAGCGGTCGGCGCCGGACAGCGCGCGTTCCGGATCGAAATTGCGGTAGAGCGCGTAGATGCGCTCGAGCTCGCCCTGCGTGGTGTAGTCGGAAAACGGATGGCGCGTGGAGAGGATGTCGTAGCTCTCGATGGCACCGGCGAAATCGGAACTGTCGAGGTTGCGACGTGCGCGCTTGTACAATTGCCCCGCATCGAGCTGGGCAAGGCGACGATCCTCGCGCTTTTGTGCCAGCGGATCCGAGCGGTCATTGAAGACGCTCGGACGATCAGGGTCCCGCGGCTCCCGGTCCTTGTCCTTCTCCGGATTCGAGCTGCAGGCGGCCAGCGAGAGCGCCAGCGCGAGTGTCGCGAAAGACGTGATCTTCATGCGCAGAAGGGGCAAAGCGGGCGAAAAAATGTGCATGAGTATAGCCGATGAGTTCTGCTGATCCGGATGATGGAGACGATGTCCCCGAGGACCTGAGGGCCCCCGGAGAGGACTGCGCCCGGACCGCCCGGGTTCCCCCCGACCTGGACGGCCAGCGGCTCGACGCGGTGGCGGCGCGCCTGTTTCCGGACTGGTCGCGCTCGCGCCTGCAGGTCTGGATCGCCGAGGGTCGCCTTCGTCTGAACGGGGTGGCGGCGCCCCGTCCGCGCACGCCGGTGTCCGAGGGCGACCGCATGGACCTGGACCCGGTCGCCGAGCCGGATTTCCGGGTCGAGCCGCAGGACATCGCCTTCGATGTGCTGCATGCCGACCCGCACCTGGCGATCGTCTTCAAGCCGGCCGGCCTGACCACCCACCCGGGCGCGGGACAGGCCGACGGCACCCTGCAGAACGCGCTGCTGTTCCGCTTCCCGCAGACCGCCGTGGTGCCGCGCGCCGGCATCGTGCACCGCCTGGACAAGGACACCTCGGGCCTGCTGGTGGTGGCCCTGAGCCTGACCGCGCACGCGCGGCTGGTGGCCATGCTCGCGCGACGCGAGATCAGCCGCGAATACGACGCCGTCATCAACGGCACGCCGGTCAGCGGCGGCACCATCGAAGCACCGATCGGCCGCAGCCCGCGCGACCGTCTCAAGATGGCGGTGGTCGAAGGCGGTCGCGATGCGGTGACCCACTACCGCATCCGCGAGCGCTTCGTCCATCACACGCATCTGCGGGTGAAGCTGGAAACCGGGCGCACCCACCAGATCCGCGTCCATTTCGCCCACCAGCGCATGCCGCTGGTGGGCGATGCGTTGTACGGCGGCGGCGGCGCGCGTGGCACCGGCCTGTCCGACGGCGCTCGCGCCGTGCTGCGCGACTTCCGCCGGCAGGCCCTGCATGCACGCGAACTGGCCTTCACGCACCCGGTGACGGGTGCGGCGATCAGCCTGGACGCCGACATGCCGCACGACCTGCAGGCAGTGATCGAGGCGCTGCGCGCGGGGTAGGCCGGTCACCGGCCGGGCAGGTGCCGGCTCATCCCGCGCCTGGAGGCGCCGGTGGCCGGGCGCCGCCGCTGGGCGTGGACTTGCGCGAGCGCAGCTGCGCGGCCGCCGTGCTGATGCCGGTATAGACCAGGTCACCGGTCACGCCCTGCGACAGCTCCGCCGCGTTGGCCTCGTCGGTGTCGATGTGCATCTCCAGCGCGTAGGCCGGGCTGACCCGGATCAGCACGTCGCCGAAGACCAGGTCGCGCGGGCCACCGGTGATGGCGACCTCCACTTCCTCGCCGTTCTCCACGCCCAGGCGGCGGGCGTCGTCGGGGGTCATGTGGATATGGCGCTTGGCGCAGATCAGGCCTTCGGGCAGCGTCACGGACCCGTTCGGACCCTCGAGCGTGATCGGTGCGGAGGCCTGCGTCCGGCCGGAGTCGCGTACCGGCGCGTCCACGCCCAGCGCGAACTCGTCGGTGCGCGCGACCTCGACCTGGTTCTTCGATCGCAGCGGGCCGAGCAGGCGCACGCCGTCGATGCGGCCGCGCGGGCCGATCAGGGCAACCTTTTCCTGGCAGGCGTACTGGCCCGGCTGCGACAGGTCGCGGAAGTGCGTGGGGCTGGCGTCCTCGCCGAACAGGGCGGCGAAGGTTGCCGCGTCCAGGTGCACGTGCCGTGCGCTGACGGCGATCGGGATCGCGCCGGCCTGCCGCGGCTGCGTGAGTCCGCTGACGAGGCGCGCGGCCTGCTGCGCGATCATGCGTTCCTCGTTGGTCTTGACCACCAGCGTGCGGACGCGTGCATGCGGGCGGCTGATGTCCGCCACCGGCGCCTCGTGCGAGGGCCTGGCGTCCGCATTGGCGTCCTCGTCCACCACCAGGCCGAGGAAGTCGAACCGCTGGCAGATGCGCTGGCGCATCGAGGCGCTGTTCTCGCCGATGCCGCCGGTGAGGATCAGCGCATCGAGGCCGCCCATGGTCGCCGCGTAGGCGCCGATGTACTTGCGCACCCGGTGCGCGAACACCGCGATCGCCAGCCGCGAGCGATCGTCGCCCTCGGCGGCGCGGGCCTCGATCTGGCGCAGGTCGTGGCTGTGGCCGGACAGCGCTTCCAGGCCGCTGTCGTGGTTGAGCAGCCGGTCCACTTCGTCGAGCGACATGCCGGCCTCGCGCTGCAGCGCCAGCACCACGCCGGCGTCCAGATCGCCGCCGCGTGTGCCCATGACCAGGCCCTCGAGCGGTGTCATGCCCATCGAGGTCTCGGTGGAATGTCCGAACTCGATGGCGCAGGCGCTGGCGCCGTTGCCCAGGTGCAGGCTGACCAGGCGCAGTTCGGATAGCGGACGGCCGAGAGACTCGGCCGCAAGGCGGGCGACATAGGCGTGGGAGGTGCCGTGGAACCCGAACCGGCGCAGGCGATGGCGTGCCGCGAGCGCCGGATCGATCGCGTAGGTGCGCGCGCGGCGCGGCAGGCTGGCATGAAACGCGGTGTCGAACACGGCGACCTGCGGCACCTGCGGCAATGCCAGGCGTGCCGCGCGGATGCCGGCCAGGTTGTGCGGGTTGTGCAGCGGTGCCGACGCGGACCATTCCTCGATGGCGGACGTCACCGCGTCGTCGATCAGCACCGCATCGCGGAAGCGCTCGCCGCCGTGGACCACGCGGTGTCCGATGGCGGCGATCGGGAACGCGGCGGCCGCGTCGAGCACCTGGGCGATCGCGTCGGCATGGCTAAGGTCCACGCCGACGCGTTCGATGTTGCCGGCGAGCAGCGCCTGCGGCGCATCCGGGTCGATGACCTGGTACTTGACGCTCGAAGAGCCGCAGTTGAGAACCAGGATGTTCATGTCGTCTCCGACCCCGCGACTGCCGCGGGGTGATGTCTGGATTGGGTTCGGGGACGGCACATGCCGGCCCGAACTGCGGGTGCAGGAGGCCTCATGCGCCCAGCAGGCGGTCGCAGGCCAGGCCGAGGAAGACTGCGGCGCCGAAGTAGTGGTTGGCGACGAAGGCCTGGAAGCAGGCCTGCGGATCGCGTCCGCGGATGTTCCATTGCTGCTGCGCCGCCAGCAGGCCCGCCACCGCCAGCCCGACGAAGTACGCCGCGCCGAGCTCGCGTCCGGTCCAGGCGAGCAGGGCGAGGGTGGCCACCTGCAGCAGCGCCGTGACCCGGCGATCCTGCCTGCCGAACAGAAGCGCGGAGGATTTCACGCCGATCTTGCGGTCGTCCTCGCGGTCGGCCATCGCGTAGAAGGTGTCGTAGGCGATCACCCAGCAGACGTTCGCCGCCATCAGGCCCAGCACCGGGCCCCAGGGAACGGCCGGCAGCAGCGCCGCGTAGGCCATCGGGATCCCCCAGGAGAAGGCCAGGCCCAGCACCGCCTGCGGCATCCAGATCCAGCGCTTGGTGAAGGGATACAGCGCGGCCAGCAGCACTGCCGGCGCGCTCAGCGCGATCACCCGCAGATCCTGCAGGCTCGCCACCAGGCAGAAGGCGACGACGCACAGCAGCACGAACAGGCGCAGGGCCTCGCGCGTGCTGACCACGCCCGCGGCGAGCGGCCGCTCGCGCGTGCGTGTCACGTGCGGATCGAAATCGCGGTCGGCGAAATCGTTGATCACGCAGCCGGCGGCGCGCATCAGCACGGTGCCGAGCACGAAGACGACGAACACGTGCAGCGGCGGCGGGCCGTCGGCGGCGAACCACAGCGCCCACAGCGTCGGCCACAGCAGCAGCCAGATGCCGATGGGGCGGTGGAAGCGCATCAGGCGCCAGTAGTGCGGCAGCTGGTCGCGCAGCGTCTTCACGGGGGAGATGCGCTCAGACATGCGCGTAGCGCTCGACATCGCCGACCCAGCGACGGATCAGCCGCTGGGCCTCGAGCGGGTGCCGCTCCAGCCATTCGTCGGCCAGCGTCTGCAGCGGCGGGATCAGTGCCGCGTCGCGTACCGGGTCGGCCAGCTTGAGGCCGATCAGACCGGTCTGGCGGCGGCCGAGCAGCTCGCCCGGGCCGCGCAGATCGAGGTCCGCCTGCGCGATGCGGAAGCCGTCGGTGGTGGTGCGCATCACGTCGAGCCGCGCGCGCGCGCCCTGCGACAGCGGCGGCTGGTAGAGCAGCACGCATTGGCTGGCCTGCGCCCCGCGCCCGACGCGGCCGCGCAGCTGGTGGAGCTGCGACAGGCCCAGGCGCTCGGCATTGTCGATCACCATGATGCTGGCATTGGGCACGTCCACGCCGACCTCGATCACGGTGGTGGCGACCAGCAGCTGCGTGCGCCCGGCCTTGAAGTCGTGCATCTCGAGCTCCTTCTGGTCCGGCTTGAGGCGGCCGTGGACCAGGCCGATGCGCAGCTCGGGCAGCGCCTCGCGCAGCTTCTCGGCGGTGACCGCGGCGGCCTGCGCCTCGATCTCGTCGCTTTCGTCGATCAAGGTGCACACCCAGTAGGCCTGGCGACCTTCGCGGCAGGCCTCGCCCAGGCGTTGCAGCACCTCGCCGCGCTTCTCCTGGCCGATGGCGACGGTGACGATCGGCGTGCGGCCGGGTGGCAGCTCGTCGATCACGGAGACGTCGAGATCCGCGTACAGGGTCTGCGCCAGCGTGCGGGGAATCGGCGTGGCCGACATCACCAGCTGGTGCGGGCAGGCACCGGCCGGACCCTTGTCGCGCAGCTGCAGGCGCTGCTGTACGCCGAAGCGATGCTGTTCGTCGACCACCGCGAGCGCGAGCCGGGCGAAGGCGACCGCGCCCTGGAACATCGCGTGCGTGCCGACCACCAGCGACACCTCGCCCTGTGCCACGCGCGCGAGCTGCACCTCGCGCTCACGCTTGCGCAGCTTGCCGGTGAGCAGGGCCACCTCCAGGCCGAGCGGCTCGAACCAGCGGCGCAGGCTCGCGCAATGCTGCTCGGCGAGCAGTTCGGTGGGGGCCATCAGCGCCGCCTGGTGCCCGGCGCGGACGGCAGCGAGCATGGCGGCCGCGGCAACCACGGTCTTGCCGGATCCGACGTCACCCTGCACCAGCCGCAGCATGGGGCGGGTGCCCGACAGGTCGGTGTCGATCTCGGTCAGCACGCGCTGCTGCGCGGCGGTGAAGTGAAACGGCAGCTGCGCCTGCAGCTCGCGCGTCGCCGCGGGCAGACCGGCAAGCGCCGGCGCCGGGCGGCCGCGCGTCTGGCGGCGCAGCAGGCGCATGCACAGCTGGTGCGCGAGCAGCTCCTCGCGGATCAGCCGCTGCTGCGCGGGATGACGCAGCGCGCGCAGGGCCTGGGCGTCGGCGCCGTCTCCGGGGCGGTGGATCGCCTCGAGCGCGCCGAGCGTGTCCGGCGTCGCGGCGAAGCCGGGCAGTGCGGCACGCAGCGCGGGTTCGCGTGCCGCCACGTCGAGCGCCTGGCCGATCATGCGGCGCAGCCGCGGCTGGGTCATGCCGGCGGTCAGCGGGTAGATCGGGGTCAGGCGGTCCTCGGTGGCAAGCTGGCCGGCATCATCGGCGAGCTGGTACTCGGGATGCACCATCTCCAGCCCGTTGCGGCCGGCGCGCACGCTGCCGAAGGCCTGCACGACGCGGCCGCCGGAGAACCCCGCGCGCTGCGTCTCGTTGAAATGGAAGAAGCGCAGCAGCAGGCCGCTGCCGCCGTCGTCGATGGCCACCAGCAGCATGCGCCGCGGCGCGAAGCGCACCTCGGCGACCTCGACGCGTCCGCGCACCAGGGCCTCCATGCCTTCGCGAAGATCGGCCAGGCGCGTCACCGCGCGGCGATCCTCGTAGCGCAGCGGCAGGTGGAAGACCAGGTCGCCGACCGTCTGCAGGTCGAGCGCGCGCAGGGCCGACGCCGCCTGTGGACCGGCGCCCTTGAGGTAGGTCAGCTCGGTGGCGAGCGTCAGCGGCGGGGCGGCCGGCGTGCGGGCGCCGCGGTTGCCCTTCGATGTGGATGCGGCCACGCGGGCGGGCTCGCGCTGCGCTGCCGGCGGCTAGTCGAGGACCAGGATCCCGTCGGCTTCCACGCGTGCGCCGCGCGGCAGCGCCGCCACGCCGGGTAGGGCGCCTGAAAATACTGGCCCATGATCTGGTTGACCGTGGCGAAGTGCGACAGATCGGTGAGATAGAGGTTGAGCTTGGCGATGTGCGCCAGCGTGCCGCCCGCCGCCTCGCACACCGCGCGCAGGTTCGTGAACACCTGGTGGATCTCGTCCTCGATGCTGTCGTTGCGCAGCGTCATGGTCTGCGGATCCAGCGGGATCTGGCCGGCCAGGTAGACCGTGTTGCCGCAGCGCACCGCCTGCGAGTAGGTGCCGATCGCGGCCGGAGCGGCGTCCGAGGAGATGACCTGGCGGTTCATGATGCGCCTCCGGTCGGCGGCTGTTCGGTATGGCGCGGGCGGCGCCGGTCCATGCTGCTGCGCATGCGCAGGTTGACCATTTCCACGCCGACCGAGAAGGCCATGGCGAAGTACAGGTAGCCCTTGGGGATGTGGAAGTGCAGGCCCTCGGCGATCAGCGCGCCGCCGACCATGATCAGGAAGGCCAGGGCCAGCACCTTGACCGTCGGATGATCGTCGACGAAGCGCGACAGCGGCCCGGCGAAGAACATCATGCTGATGATGGCGATGGTGATCGCCGCGACCATGATCGGCAGGTTGTTGGTCATGCCCACTGCCGTGATCACCGAGTCCAGCGAGAACACGATGTCCAGGATCATGATCTGCACGATCGCCGACAGGAAGCTCGGGACGTGGCGCCGCGGTACGTTGACCACCGACTCGTCGTCGTCGCCCTCGAGCGACTCGTGGATTTCGGTGGTGGCCTTCCACAGCAGGAACAGGCCGCCGAAGAACAGCACCATGTCACGCCCGGATACCGGGAACTCGACGACGGTGAACAGCGGCTCGATCAGGCTGGCCATCCAGGCCAGCGAGAACAGCAGGCCCACGCGGGTGAACAGTGCGCCGGCCAGGCCCAGGGTTCGTGCACGCGCCTGCTGCTCGCGCGGCAGCTTGGCCACGATGATCGAGATGAAGATGATGTTGTCGATGCCCAGGACGATTTCCAGGGCGGTCAGGGTCAGCAGCGCAGCCAGGAGTTCGGGGTCGAGCAAGGCTTCCATCGGGTCGGCGCGGGGAGGACAGGGCGCCCATGATAGCGGGGCGGCGGGGGCGCACTGTCACCGAAAGTTCGCCGGCCCATCACGGGATCTTTACGTGCCCGGCCCAGGCTGCGCGGCATATGCAAGGCCGACGAATCCTGCGGAATGGAGGCTCGCGATGCGCATTGCCTGGGGCGTGATGGGCTACGGGCGGGGCCATGCGATGCGCACCTTGAGCGTGTTGCCGGCCCTGGCCAGGGAGCACGAGATCACCGTGTTCACGGCGGGCGACGCCTACGAGGTGCTCGCGCCGAAATTCCCGACCGTGCGCATCCCGATGATCGGGTACCGCCACAACGATCGTGGCGGGCATTCGCTGCCGCGCACCCTGGCGGGCAATCTGGGCCCGGTCACGGACCTGCTCCTCAGGGGGCGTGCAACCGCCCAGCTGGAACGCGAACTGGTGTCGCGTGGCACCGAGTTGGTCATCTCGGATTCGGAGGCCTGGACCCACCGCGCGGCACGGCGTCTCGGACTGCCGCGCATCTCGTTCGATCACGTCGGCATCCTGGCCTACTGCAAGCCGCATTTTCCGCCCGACCTGTGGGCGCCGGGCATGCGCGATGCCTTCGGCTACCGCGCCCTGATGGGCGTGCCCGAGCGCATCCTGATCTCGAGCTTCTACGCGGCCGAGCCGGCCTACCCGGGCATACGCATCGTGGGCCCGATGTTGCGCGACGAGGTCCTGGCCGCGCGCCCGAAGCGCGGTGATTACCTGCTGTGCTACTTCAACAAGGGCGAGCATCAGTATCAGGCCCACATCGACCGCGCGCTGCGGCTGCTCGACCTGCCGGTGGTGATCTACGGCACGCCCTATGTGGGCAAGGTCGACAACCTCGATTTCCGCGCGCCGGCCAATGCGGCGTTCGTGCGCGACCTCGCCGGCTGTCGCGCCCTGCTGGGGACGGCCGGCAACCAGAGCATCGGTGAGGCCATCCACTTCGGAAAGCCCATCCTCGCGCTGCCGGAGGACGCCTTCGAACAGCGCCTCAACGCGAGCATGATCGAGCGCATGGGCGTCGGCATGCGCGGCGACCTGGGCAAGCTCACGCCCAGCGACGTGGACCGCTTCCTGGCCAACGACGCCGGTTACCGCTCGCACATGCGCGAGCACGCCCGGGACGGTCGTGCCGAGGCGATCGAGACCCTGCGGCGCTTCATCGGCGAACTGGCCGGGACCTCCGCGGCCGTGCGCCGGTCCAGGACGCGTCCCGCAACGCCGCTGCGCAACGGCGCGGCCAGCGGCCTGGTCGGCGCCTGAGCCCGACCCGGGAAATTGGAATCTGACCCCGATTCAGGGTAGCCAGCGGTCGAGCAGTTTGCGCATCAGCCGGTTGCCGAGGGCGAAGCGCGGCAGCTCGCCCAGCACGAACTCGGCGGGCTGCACGTAGGGGGCCGGGCGCGGATGGCCGCGTTCGAACCAGGTGCGCGCATCGGCGGCGGTGATCTCCGGATGGAACTGCAGGCCGACCACGCGCTCGCCCCAGACATAGGCCTGGTGGGCGCAGGCCTGGCTGCTCATGAGGTTCTGCGCGCCATCGGGGATGGCAAAGGTGTCGCCGTGCCAGTGGAAGGCGCTGAAGCGTTCGGGCCAGTCGGCGAACAGCGGATGCCGGCGCCCGTCGGCATTGAGCTCGACATCGAACCAGCCGATCTCGGTATGCGCGTTGCGCGTCACCGGTGCGCCGAGGGCGTCGGCGATCAGCTGCGATCCCAGGCAGATGCCCAGCACCGGACGTCCGGCGTCGATCGCCGCGCGGATCAACGTCTTTTCCGGCAGCAGCCACGGGTGCGCGTCGTGCTCGTCGACATTCATGGGACCGCCCATGACGATCAGGGCGTCGAAGTCGGGTCGGGCCGGCAGCGGCTCGCCCGCCCACAGCCGGGTCCGGGACAGGCGCTGCGCGCGGGTGGCGAGCCAGGGTGCGATGCAGCCCGCATCCTCGTGGGCGACGTGCTGCAGCCAGTGGATGTGCATGAAGACCAACTCCCGTGAGGCGATGCGGGCAGAGATGCAGAAGGCCCCGGACGCCAGGAGGCCAGGACACCCGGGGCATCCGCGGACACGCTACCAAGTGGCCGCGCTCGGCATTCGGCATTCGGCATTTCGCATCGCGGCTGGTGCTGCACGAAAACCGGAACGATCGCCGGACAGGTCGGCCCGGGACAAGGTGACGGCACCGCACCGTGGGGATCCACCTGCACGGGACGGCTCCTGGCGCTGCGCCCCAGGCCGTGCGGGCGTGGCTCGCTACGCGGCGTCCGGGTTTGCCTAGAGTACGTCGCCCCGACTCCGGATCACCCGCATGCCGACCGCCTCCACCTGGTTCCTGGCCGCTGCCGCTGCCAGCGCCGTGCTGGCGATCCTGGCCGAGCAGCGTGCGGCCGGCCGGCACCCGGCGTTCTACCTGCTCAAGCCGCTGACCACCCTGCTGGTGTTCGGCGCGGCGGCTTGCGCGGACCGGTTGGACCCGGTCTACCGGCACTGGATCTGCGCCGGGCTGCTGGTGTCGATGGTCGGCGACATCGCGCTGATGCGATCGGGCAACGCCGCCTTCATGGCGGGCCTTTCCAGCTTCCTGCTCGCGCACGGCCTGTTCGTGTGGGCGCTGCTGCTGGACGGCCCCGGCGCGCCGCCGGCGTGGTCCGCGATCCCGCTGGTCGCCGCGGCCGGATTCTTCATCTGGTTGCTGCCGCGCACCGGGCCGCTGAAAATTCCCGTGATCGTCTATGCCGCAGCACTGGCCGGCATGGCCCTGGCCGCCGCGGCGCGGGCGGAGGCGCGCGCCGATCTTTCCGGTGTGCTGGCCGCGATCGGGGCGCTGCTGTTCCTGCTGTCCGACAGCGCCCTGGCCGTGCGCCAGTTCCATGGTCCCTACCGACGCGCACAGGTGCTGATCCTGGGCACGTACTGGCTGGCGGTGGGGCTGATCGCGGCCTCGGTGCAGGGCAGCGTGACGCGGCTGGCCTGAGGGTTTCACGGGGGATGCGGGCGCTGCGCGCGCCCTTCGTGACGCCGCTTACTCGCCGAGGCTGAGCGCGCGGCAGGTCGAGTGCTCGATCCGCAGATACTCCTCGCCGAGCCGGGTTTCGCCACGCAGCACGACCAGGGAGAGGTCGGTGCGTGCGCGTTCGGCCAGGATGCGATAGCGCACCGCGCCCTGCTCGGTCTCGATGGCGGCCGGTGCCTGCTTCAGGCCCGGGAAGCGCGCGGTCAGGTCCTGGCCGCCCGACAGCGCCAGGTCCAGGCTTGCCGGCTCGGTGCGGCTGCCGAAGTGCACGGCGAGGTCGAGCGTGTACTGCGGCCGTCGCAGGCGATAGCTCACGGGCACCTGGCGCTGCAGCAGGCAGCCCTCGAATTCGGCGTAGCGGATCTCGAACTGGTCGAGCTCGCGATGATCCAGCTCGATCGTCTGGCGCTGGTACAGCCGTGGCGCGCACGCGGCCAGCAGCACGCTGGCGACGACGACGCAGAGATGGAATCGTCTAGCGGACATCGAGTTCTCCGTGCATCACCGGGACCGCATGGCCGCCGATGCGAACCGCCGTGACCTGGCCATCCGCCTTGTCCGCCGAGGCGAACAGCGTGCTCGGCCGGCCCATCTCCGCGCCCTGTAGGATGCGCCACTGCTGCGTGCCCTCGACCTGCGCCGATTCGCTGGCCAGGCGCCCGGCGAGCGCGGCGGCGGCCGAGCCGGTGGCCGGGTCTTCGCCGATCGAGGGACTGAACATGCGGGCGCGCAATTCGCCGTCGTAGCCGCGTGCATAGACATACAGGCCGTATGCCCCGGCCGCCGACAGCAGCCGGCGCAGGGCGGCGATGTCGACGTCGATGCCCGCCAGCAGCTCCGGCGATCGCAGCGGCGCGAGCAGCATCGGCAGGCCGCAGTCGGCCACGCAGGGTCCCTCGCGCTCGAAGCCGAGGTTTTCCGCCGACAGGTCGAGCGCGGCCGCGATCGTGGCCGCGTCGGGCCCGCTCGCGGAGAAGGCCGGCAACCGGGGGGTGCGCAGTTCCGCGTAGGGAAGGCCGTCCTGCAGGCGCATCAGCACCGGCACGCGGCCGGCCGCCGTCTCGAACTCCAGGCGCAGGGGGTCGTCCGACGTCGGCCGGTTCAGGCCGATCAGGCAGGCGGTGCCGACGATCGGGTGGCCGGCGAAGGAAAGCTCCTCGCGCGGCGTGAAGATGCGCAGGCGCTGCGTGGCGCCCGGTTCGCTGGCGGCGAGCACGAACACCGTCTCGGAGAGATTGAATTCACGCGCGATGCGCTGCATGCGGGCGCGATCCAGCGGATCGGCGCCGAACACCACCGCCAGCGGGTTGCCACCGAAGGCTTCGCGCGTGAAGACGTCCAGGGTGTGGAAGCTCTGCATCCGCGTTCCTACTGGAAGCGCCCGCCACTGATGCGGCCTTCGGCGTCGAGATCGGCGAAGTAGCGGCTGTTGTCCAGGCGCAGCTCCTTGGTCGCGATATCCCCGGGCAGCACCAGGGTCAGGCCGGGGTAGCGTGCGCGCAGCTCGGTGGGGGTCGGCCGCGTGGCGATGAAGGCGTCGAAGGCGGCCAGGTCGGTGATCGAAGTGCGCACGGGAGCGGCCTCCTGTACCGGTGCAGGTGCCGGCGCGGGGGTCGGCGCCTCGGGCTGCGTCGCCGGCGCACAGCCGGCCAGCAGGCTCAGGACCAGGGCGGCGGGCAGGAACTTGGCGGACATGGGCGCATCGAGGGTCGGGAGAGGCTCAAGCCTAGCAATACGCCCTAAACTGCGCGCCCAGTTTTCTGCGGACGGCATGCGGTGAACAGTTTCGACGTCATCGTGATCGGCGGCGGCCACGCGGGCACCGAGGCGGCGCTCGCGGCGGCGCGCATGGGCTGCGCGACGCTGCTGGTCACCCAGTCGATCGAGACGCTCGGCCAGATGTCCTGCAATCCGGCGATCGGCGGCATCGGCAAGGGCCACCTCGTGCGCGAGATCGACGCCCTCGGCGGCCTGATGGCGCATGCGGCCGATCGCGCCGGCATCCAGTTCCGCACGCTCAATGCCTCGAAGGGGCCGGCGGTACGCGCCACCCGCGCGCAGGCCGACCGCATGCTCTACAAGTGGGTCGTGCGCGAGGCGCTGGAGAACCAGCCCAACCTCACGCTGTTCCAGCAGGAGGTCGAGGACCTGGTCGTCGAGGGCGATCGCGTCGCCGGCGTGGTGACACGCCTGGGCCTGCGCTTCTTCGCGCGCAGCGTGGTGCTCACCACCGGCACGTTCCTGGGCGGTCGCATCCACGTGGGACTGGATCACTATTCCGGCGGGCGCGCCGGCGATCCGCCCTCGATCGCGCTGGCCCAGCGACTGCGTGAACGCATGCCGCGCACCGGCCGGCTCAAGACCGGGACGCCGCCGCGGCTGGACGGTCGCAGCATCGACTGGTCGGTCCTGCAGGAGCAGCCCGGTGACGATCCGGTGCCGGTGTTCTCGTTCATGGGCACGCGCGAGGAGCACCCGCGCCAGGTGCCCTGTCACGTCACGCATACCAACCCGGCGACGCACGCGATCATCCGCGAAGGCTTCGAGCGCTCGCCGATGTTCACCGGGAAGATCGAGGGTACGGGGCCGCGCTACTGCCCGAGCGTGGAGGACAAGGTCAACCGCTTCGCCGATCGCGACGCCCACCAGATCTTCCTCGAGCCCGAGGGGCTGAACACGCGCGAGATCTATCCCAACGGCATCTCGACCTCGCTGCCCTACGACATCCAGGAACGATTCGTCCGCAGCATCCACGGCCTGGGCAACGCGCGCATCACGCGCCCGGGCTACGCCATCGAGTACGACTATTTCGATCCGCGCGACCTGAACGGCTCGCTGGAGACGCGCGCGCTGGCCGGCCTGTTCTTCGCGGGGCAGATCAACGGCACCACCGGCTACGAGGAAGCCGCGGCGCAGGGCCTGCTGGCCGGCATCAACGCCGCACGGCGTGCGCAGGACCGCGAATGCTGGACGCCGCAGCGCCACGAGGCCTATATCGGCGTGCTGGTCGATGACCTGGTCACGCGCGGAACCAGCGAGCCGTATCGCATGTTCACCTCGCGCGCCGAGCACCGCCTGATGCTGCGCGAGGACAACGCCGACCTGCGGCTGACGCCGGTGGGCCGCGAACTGGGGCTGGTCGACGACGTGCGCTGGACCGCCTTCCTGCGCAAGCGCGATGCGATCGACGCCGAGCACGCGCGGCTCGATGCGCTGTGGCTCAAGCCGGCGCAGCTCGGGCAGGCCGCGTTCGTGCGCATCTTCGGCGAGCCGCCGGTGTCGACGGGATTCTCGGCGATGGACCTGCTGCGCCGGCCGGAAAGCTCGATGCGCGTGCTGGCCGAGCTGGGTCTGGCGTCGACCGACACCGACGCGGCGGTGGCCGAGCAGGTGGAGATCGCCGCCAAGTACCGCGGCTACCTGTCACGCGCGCAGACTGAGATCGACCGCAACCGCCGCTACGAGGAGGCGGCGCTGCCGACGGATTTCGACTATTCGGTGATTCGCGGACTGTCCAACGAGGTGCGCGCCAAGCTGCTCGAGCACCGGCCGCAGACCGTGGGCCAGGCGGCGCGCATCTCAGGCGTGACACCGGCGGCAGTGTCGCTGCTGCTGGTGCAGCTCAAGAAGAACGGTCGGCTGCGCCGGCTGGCCTGAAGGTGGACGGATGGCCGCGCGGCCTTCCGACGCACGCTGCGGCAGCCATCGGCGTTGGGCGCAAGCCACAGCCGACTTTCGCGGGCGCTCAGCTGCCCAGCCAGTAGTGCAGGGTGGGCCCGTGCTCGCGCAGCCAGCGGCGATGCGTCTCGAAATCCGGCATCTGGCGCGCGACCAGTTTCCAGAAGCGCGCACCGTGATCGTGGTGCCGCACATGGCAGAGCTCGTGCACGGCGACATAGCGAAGCACATCGGGCGGCGCCATCACCAGGCGCCAGGACAGGCTGATCAGGCCCTGCGCGGTGCAGCTGCCCCACAGCGTTTTCTGGTCGGCGATGCGCGGCCCGCTGAAGCCCACGCCCAACCGCGCCGCTTCGGCCGACAGCATGCGCTGCGCGTCCTGCGCCGCCTCGCGCTTGAGCGCGTCACGCAGCACGCGCTGCAGGCGTGCCGGCTGCGCGAGCCAGACGGCCGGGACGAACAGCTCGATCGCGTTGTTGCCCATGCGCACCATGGGGCGTGCACTGCGCGTGGCAAACAGGCGCAATGGCACTTCCTGTCCGCGCAGGGGCAGGCGATCGGTCCCGTCCCAGCGTAGGGGCTCGGACACGCGCTCGGGATGCTCGGCGAGCTTGAGCTTGAGCTCCCCGATCTTTTCGCGGATCCAGTTCTCGCGACTGAGCAGGAACGCACGCGCCTCGCTCTTGGGAACCGAGCGTGGGATCGTCAGGCGGACTTCCTGGGGTGAGCGCACTTCGATGCGGATGCAGCGTGCGCGGGTGCTGACGCGCTCATCGACACGGTAGGCGTCGAACAGGAGATCGAGTTGTCCCGGTGCAGTCATCGGCGGTCGAGCGGGGGAACAGGCAGCGAGCGGGCAGCTTAGTCCCCGCCAAAAGCCCGCGCCAGCATTGACGAACCCCGACCAACAGGGTTCACGACAGCCGATTGAGCGCGTCGAGGTCGGCCGCGTTGAGCAGCACGATCTGCTGTTCCTGTGCACTGCGGGCGTGGTCACCGCGCCCGATGCCGAGCAGTCGAAGGAAGTAGGGCGCCAGCGCCACGCGCACGCGCGTCTCGCGCATGCCGTGCAGCATCCCGTAATCCTGCTCGACCACGCGCTTCTGCGCGGGGCTCAGATCCGGATGCGGCGCGATGCGTACCGCCACGTCGTTGTGCCAGTCCCAGTCGAGCTGGGGGTCGCGTTCGCAGGCGCCCCGCAGCTCCGGCAGGCCGCAGATGCGCGACAGGAGGAAATCGCGATAGCTCTGGTGCGTGGCCGACCACGCGCGCGCATGCCAGCGACCTGCGAACACCATCACGTGCGGCGCGATCTCGAGGCGACGCGGCTCGGGGTGCGTCATGGACTGGTAGTCGACGAGCAGCCAGCGGCGCTCGCGGATCGCGGTGTTGAGGCGTGCCAGCACGCGCACGTCGAATTCGCGTGCCGGTGGTTCGAGGGTCTCGGCCGCGACCATGCCCGATGCGGCCATGGCCAGCGGCAGGTCCTCGCCGAGCTCATGGTTGCGCAGCACCTGCAGGTACTCGCTCGCGGTGCCACGCAGGAAGCGCGGAACGAAGCCGTCGGTCGGCCGGTATTCGCCGGTCTGGCGCTCGCGGCGCAGGTGGCCGGGGGCCAGCTTCGCGTAGCTCGCCAGGTCCTTCTCGGCCTTGCCGGTGGTGATGCCGAAGCTGTCGCGCACGTCGGCGACGCGCACCTGTCCGCGCCAGATGGCATGCGCCTCGATGAAGCGGAACCGTTGGCGCTGGTCCCAGGGCAGGGCCTGCAGGGCGGCGAATTCGGTCATGGCAGGGTCGAGGCCGGGCGGTCGGAGGATGGCACTGTGCAAGGAAGTGGAAAAAAAATCGTCATATCGCATGGAAGGCTTAAAACTGGGGCCGCGATCCGCGCGCCTGCCCTCTTATCCACAAGCTTATCCATCAGAACTGGTGATAACTTTTCCTGAACCGGGGGGGTCAGGAATTTAGTGGGTACCCCAGGCGGGCGATCACGCCGTCGAGCTCGTCCAGCGAGTGGAACTCCACGCGCAGCTCGCCGCGCCCGCCCTTCTCCAGGCTGATCGCCACCCGGCAGCCCACCAGGTCGGACAGCTCCCGCTCCAGGCGCTCCCAGTCACCGGGCTTGCCGGCACGAAACACCGGCTGTGGATGACGATGCTGGGCGACGCGCCGCTCGAGCTGGCGCACGGTGAGCTTGTGGCGGATCACCTCATCGGCGAAGCGCAGCTGCTGGTCGTGCGCCAGCGCGGCGAGCACCTTGGCGTGACCCAGCGGGATATGTCCCTCGTTGACCAGCGCGGCCACCTGCGGCTCGAGATTGAGCAGGCGCAGGTAGTTACTGACATACGCGCGCGACTTGCCGATGCGCTCGCCGATCTGGTCGTGGGTCAGCTCGAAGGTCTCGCCCAGCCGCTTGAGTCCGGCCGCGGTCTCGATCGGGGAGAGTGACTCGCGCTGCAGGTTCTCGATCAGGCCCAGCACGAAGGCCTCGTCCTCGGACAGGTCGTCGCGCACGATCGCCGGGATGTCGTGCAGGCCGGCGATCTGGGCCGCGCGCCAGCGCCTCTCCCCGGCGAGCAGTTCGTAGCCCCACACGCGCGTGCGCAGCACGATCGGCTGAATCACGCCCGATTCGCGGATCGAGCGGCCCAGCTCCTCCAGCGCAGCGGCATCGAAATGCCGGCGCGCCTGGGTGCTGCCGGGACGGATCAGGTCTACCGGGATCGAGCGGATCGCAGGCGCGGAGTTCGACATGGTCTGTTGGCAGGGCCCGGGGCGCCGGCATGCCACAATCGGCAGAAGGGTCACCCTCAGGAGACGCATTATCGTGGAAGAACACTTCCGGGCCATCATCGAGACCATCGGCGAGAACCCCGACCGCGAAGGTCTGCTAAAGACCCCGCACCGGGCCGCCCGGGCGCTGGAGTTCCTGACCCAGGGCTACGAGCAGGATCTGGCCGAGATCGTCAACGGCGCAATCTTTGCCTCGAGCAACGACGAGATGGTGATCGTGCGCGACATCGAGATGTATTCGTTGTGCGAGCACCACCTGCTGCCCTTCATCGGCAAGTGCCACGTGGCCTACCTGCCGGCCGGCAAGGTGATCGGCCTGTCCAAGATCCCGCGCATCGTCGACATGTACGCGCGACGCCTGCAGATCCAGGAGAACCTGACCAAGCAGATCGGCGAGTCGATCCAGCAGGTCACCGAGGCCAACGGGGTGGCCGTGGTCATCGAAGCGAAACACCTGTGCGCCATGATGAGGGGCGTCGAGAAGCAGAACTCCACGATGATCACCTCGATGATGCTCGGGCGGTTCCGCGAAGATCAGCGCACCCGCCAGGAACTGCTCTCCCTGCTGCGGACCTACGGCTAGACTATGCCCGGGCGCGCCGGGGGACGGCGCCGGTTCGTCGATCCCCCTGCATGTCCGACTTCCCGACCAGCAGATGACCCTGGCTCCCACGAGATCCTAGCGCGCATGTCACGTCCCGCTCTCGCCAATGCCCGCTTCGGCACGCCGCAGCAAGTCGAAATCCTGACGGCACTTGAACCGGCCGTACGCCGGGAGATGGAAGCGCACAAGGCGCGCCGCCGACTGTGGTTCCCGAACGACCTGATGCCGGCCGACGCCGATTCCGGTCCCGACCGCGAGGCCGAGCTGGCGCAGACCCGCGAAGCCGCGCGTGGCCTGCCCGACGTGGTGCGCATCGCGCTGGCCCTGAACCTGCTGACGGAGGAGGGGCTGCCTCATTTCCACCGCCTCATCGCCGTGTACTTCGGGCCGACCTCGCCCTGGAGCGACTGGAACCACCTGTGGACGGCCGAGGAAGACCGGCACGGCTGCGTGATGCGCGACTACGTGCGCGATGCGCGCATCTTCGACATGCGTGCGGTCGAGCAGATGCAGTACCTGTACATCGAGGCCGGCTTCGAGCCGGATTGGCAGCAGGACCCGTACCGCCTGCTCGCCTACACCTCGCTGCAGGAGAAGGCGACGCAGATCTCGCATGCCAACACCGGCCGGCTGGCCGCCGGGCGCGAGCCCGCGCTGCAGCGCATGCTGGCCCACGTCGCCGGCGACGAAGCGCGTCACTACCAGTTCTACCGCGCGGTCTTCGGCGAGATCCTGCGCGCCGATCCGGAGCGCGCGCTCGACTCGCTGCTCAAGGTCACGCTCGGGTTCGAGATGCCGGGCCACAAGATCGCCGGCTTCGCCGAGATGAGCGAGGTCCTTGGCCGCGGTGGGGTGTTCGGCACGCGGCATTACCAGAGCATCGTCGAGGAACTGCTCGCGTACTGGGACGTGGGCAGCCTCACCGGCCTGAGTCCGCACGCCCAGCACAGCCAGGACCGCCTGATGAAGGTCCCCACGCGGCTGGCGCGGATGGCGGATTACGCCGAGTCCAAGGCCCAGCCGCGCCAGTTCAATTTCGACGTCATCTACAAGCGCACGGTCGAGCTGTAGCCCGCGGCGGGCCCCACCCACCGCCGCGCCGGCGCCCGCGGATCGTGCGAAGGGGACAAAAAATGATCCAGATCCAGAACGCCCGCGTCCTGATCACCGGTGCCGGCAGCGGACTCGGCCGCGCCTGCGCGATCGCCTTCGCGGCCCGCGGTGCACGCGTGGCGGCCACCGACCGGCGTGCCGATGCGGCTCAGCAGACCGCCGAACTCCTCCGGTCCAAGGGCGCGACCGCCCTGTCGCTGGAGCTGGACGTCACCTCCGAGGCCTCGTTCACGACGGCGGTTTCGGCGCTCGAGAAGGAGTGGGGCGGGCTCGACGTGCTGATCAACAACGCCGGGGTCGCCACCGCCGGGACGGTGGCCGAATCGCCGCTCAAGCAGTGGCAGTGGGTGTTCGACATCAACGTGCTCGGCTGCGTGCGCGGTGCGCGCGCGGTGATCCCGGCCATGCAGGCGCAGCGGGCCGGGCACATCGTCAATGTCGCCAGCTTCGCCGGCATCGCCAATCCACCGGCCATGGCCAGCTACAACGCGGCCAAGGCTGCCGTGATCTCGATGTCCGAAACCTTGCGCTACGAGCTGTTCCCGGACATCGGCGTGAGCGTGGTGTGCCCGTCGTTCTTCAAGACCGACCTGGTCAACAGCAGCCGCGACCAGCTTGCGGACAGCGACCCGGCGACCGCGCCGCAGATGATGAGGATCGTCGAGCGGCTGATGGAGAAGGCCAGCGTCACGGCCGAGGATGTCGCGGGGGAGATCGTCGCCGCGGTGGCCACGAACCGCTTCATGGTGATGCCCCACGCCGAAGCGCGGGCACTGACGCGGCTCAAGCGCCTGTCGCCGGAGCTGTACTTCCGCAAGGCGCAGAAGTCGACGGCGGGCTTTCTGAACCCGCGCTAGGGAGTCGTGCGGAAGGGGTGCCCGCTTCGGCCCAGTACCTGGAATCCGGACGCGGTCGCCTCGTCACTGGCGAGCCAGTCCAGCGTCTGCACCTGCACCTGCGCCCGCGGCGGGCGCCTTGCAGCCATGCATGGAAAGTCTCGAGTGCGGCAGCATCGTGCCCCGTGACCAGACCTTCGACCGCACCATCGGGCCGGTTGCGAACCCAGCCATCGAGACCGAGCTGCAGTGCGCGCTCGCGCGACGATTGCCTGAAGAGGCCCGCGTCACGGTGCCGGAGCGCAGCGACGTGGGTGCGGACGCGGGCCCCGGCGGCGCCTCCCGCACCCGCTGCTGCGCAGACACCGTGTCGGCGCCGCACGCCCTGGACCCGGCCCGTCACCACGAAGCGATATGATTTCCGCATGTTTCCGGCTTTCGGACGGGCACTGGGTTCCAGGGCCGGTCGACGCTGTTGGGATCGCCGCGGCAAAGGTCGCCTGGGCGTGCAAGGAACGAGTGACGAAATGTATTGGGCATGCATGCGGAACGGAAGACGCCTCGATTCGCCGACACGCACCGTCGCTTCGGCACGCCTGCACGAATCCGGCCAGGCGGCGTTGCGCTTCCTCGTCTGCAGCGGGCAGGGGTCGTCGGCCGCATCTTGCCGGGCGGGCCTGGCGCAGGCAGCGCGATGACCGCAACAGCGTTGCCGGCCCCTAGATGAGCCTGCTCGACCGCCTGCGCACGCGCATCGACAACCTGGCCGCCGGCGCACTGTCGGCCGCCGGCGAAGACCGCCTTTCCTTCAAGGCCGAGCTTCCGGCTGGCGTATTCGGCTCCATCCTCAAGCTCGACGTGACCGTGGACACCCAGGCGCAGGGCGACGGCGAGCGCGTACGCCTGCGCGCGCACGTGCAGACGAATTTCGCCTCGGTGCTGCGGCCCATGCTCGCGGCGCCCGCGCCGCCGCCGCGGCCGCGACGGGGCGTGCCCAGGACAGGGGCGTCGCGGGCGCTGGCCCCGGCGACCGCCCTGGTGGGGCAGCTGGCGGGCCGCGGTGTGCGGCGCGCCTTTTCCAACCCCATCGTCCAGCGTCTGGCCGAGCCGTTGATGAAGCGCGACATCAACAGCTGGATCGAGATCACCGCATCGACCGCCTCGCTCGATGGAGGCGCGCACGACCTGATGCCGAAGAGCGACAAGCTCGAATCGATGGGCATCCGGCCCGCGCGGCATGCGGGTCCACACGTCGAGAGCTGGTCGGGCGCCACGGCGCAGGGCAGTGCCCAGGTCTCCACCCTGCAGCTCGACAAGAAGAGCCTGCCGAAGAATCTGCAGAAGCGGCTCGGCGACCAGCCCTTCAACCTGGCCGCCATGATGATCAACACGGTCGAGGAGAAATGAGGGGCCACCGGCCTTCGTGCGCCGGCGAAACGCCTGCCACGGCCCGTCCGATCCGATGATCCGGCCGGTGCCGGCGATCCGCGCCGACGGCAGGCTCCTGCCGCCGACCGCGTTCTGGCGGCTGGACCGGCACCGTTCGCGCGAGGTGCTGGCGCTGGCGCTGCCGATCATCGCGGCGATGATCTCGCAGAACGTGCTCAACCTGGTCGACACGGCGATGGTGGCGCACCTGGGCGCCGCCACCCTGGCCGGGGTGGGCCTGGCCTCCTTCATCAACTTCATGGCCGTCGCCCTCATCACCGGGCTTTCATCCGCAGTCCAGGCGATGGCGGCGCGCCGGATCGGCGAGGGACGGCACGCGGAGACCGCGGTGCCGCTCAACGGTGGCATCCTGCTCTCGCTGGGGCTGGGCGTTCCGCTGGCGGGCCTGCTGATCTGGCAGGCGCCGAACATCCTGTCCCTGCTCAACGACGACCCGGCGGTGGTGGCGGCCGGCACCACCTACCTGCAGCTGCGCCTGCTGAGCATGGCCGCGATCGGGGTGAACTTCTCGTTCCGCGGCTACTGGAGCGCGATCAAGCTCGCGCGCCTTTACATGTTCACGCTGCTGGGCATGCACAGCTTCAACATCGCGCTCAACTACTGCCTGATCTTCGGGCGCCTCGGATTCCCCGAAATGGGCGTGGCGGGCGCCGGCCTGGGCACCAGCATCTCGATCTGCGTGGGCACCGTCACCTATTTCGTCCTGGGCTGGCGCCACGCGCGGCCGGCCGGGTTCCTCGCGCACCTGCCGAGCCGGGAGCAGTTCGCCAGCCTGCTGCGCCTGGGGCTGCCCTCGGCGATCCAGCAGTTCTTCTTCGCCGCCGGTTTCACCGTGCTGTTCTGGATCATCGGGCAGGTGGGGACCGCGGAACTGGCGGTGGCCAACGTGCTGATCAACATCTCGCTGGTCGCGGTGCTGCCGGCGATCGGCTTCGGCCTGGCCGCCGCGACGCTGGCCGGGCAGGCGCTCGGCCGCTGCGATCCGGGTGATGCGCATCGCTGGGCCTGGGATGTCTGCAAGGTGGCCAGCGTGCTGCTCACCCTGGTCGGTCTGCCCATGCTGGTCGCGCCGCAGGCGATTCTCGGCCTGTTCCTGGACCAGGCGGCGCTGCTCGAGCTGGGAGCCTTCCCGCTGCGCCTGATCGGCGCGGGCATCGTCATCGACGGTACCGGCCTGGTACTGATGCATGCGTTGTTCGGTGTCGGCGCGGCGCGCATGGTCATGGGGGTGAGCGTGGGCCTGCAGTGGCTGCTGTTCCTGCCGCTGGCCTATCTGGTCGGCCCCGTAGGGGGGCTGGGACTGTCCGCGATCTGGCTCGCGATGACGGCCTATCGCGGCCTGCAGTCGCTGGTGCTGGCCGCGATCTGGCAGCGACGTCGCTGGTCGCTGCTCCGTGTGTAAGATCCGGCCGGCGTTTCGGCGTTTCGGCGATACGCGCCAACCGCGATCCGACAGCGCCAGGCACTGGGAGCCAAGGCATGACCTATCCGCTCGAGCCACGGCCGGGGACCGAGGTGGCTGCGCCGTATCCGCGCGAGGACTTCGAGTTCACCGGCAGTGGCAGCGAATACTTCCGCATCTGGATCGTCAATCTGCTGCTGTCGATCCTGACGCTCGGCATCTACTCGGCCTGGGCCAAGGTGCGCCGCCTGAAGTACTTCAGCCGCCACACGCGGATCGCCGGCAGCGTGTTCGACTACCACGGCGAGCCGGTGGCCATCCTGATCGGCCGCCTGATCGCGCTGGGGCTGTTCCTGGTGTACAGCCTCGGCAGCTCGGTACCGGGGCCGATCGCCCTGGTCGCGCTGCTGCTGGTTGGCGGGGTGATGCCGCTGCTGCTGCGCAATTCGTTCCGCTTCCGCCTGCACAACACGAGCTATCGCGGCCTGCGGTTCTCGTTTCGCGGCACGGTCGGTGAGGCCTACGTGACCTTCCTGCTGTTCGGCATTCTCACGCTCGGCACGCTGTACCTGCTGGCGCCGATGTTCCATCAGCGCATGAAGGCCTACCAGCATGGCTGCTCCTGGTTCGGGCGCACGCCGTTTGCCTTCGACGCCGGCATTGGCGCGTTCTATCGCGTGTACCTGCTGGTCGGCCTGGTGATGATCGGCGGGCTGATCGGGGGCGGCATCCTGTTCGGCGGCGCCATCGCCGGCCTGGTCCCGTTGGTGATGCCGGATGGCGACGGCAATCCCGATCCATCCGTGATTGTCCCGATCCTGCTCGGCGTATTCCTGCTCTTCATGGCGCTGTCGCTGATCGTCGGGCCGCTGTTCCAGTCGCGCATCGGCAACCTGGTGTGGAATCACACGCGACTGGGCGAGCACCGCTTCGAGAGCCGGCTGCGCTTCTGGCCGCTGCTCGGCATCGGACTGTCCAACTTCGTGCTGGTGGTGCTGACGCTCGGCCTGTTCATGCCCTGGGCGGCGGTGCGTGTCGCGCGCTACCGGGCGCAGTGCCTGAGCCTGCTGCCGGCCCAGCCGCTGGACCAGTTCCTCGCCGATACCGCGGTGGATGTCACCGCCACCGGCGAGGAGACCGCGGAGATGTTCGATTTCGATATCGGCCTGTGAACCTGCGCGCGACCTACTACGACGGCCGCAGCGCACAGGTTCATCCGGTCCGCCTCCTGCCGATGCGCGGCGAGGTCTGGGTGCAGGGGGAGGGCTGGAGCCGGCGCGAGCCCCTGCACGCCGTGCGGATCGGCGAGCGGCTCGGCAGCGCGCCGCGCACGATCCGCTTCGCCGACGGCGCGGTCTGCGAGGTGCCGGATGGCAGCGCCTGTTCCGAGTGGCTGGAGGCGATCGGCCATGTCGACAGCACGGTCGATCGGGCGCAGCGCAGCTGGACGCTCGCGCTGGGGGCGGTGGCGCTGGTGGTGGCGGCGGGGCTGGCAGCTTATCGATGGGGTCTGCCCTGGGCGGCCGGCGAGCTCGCCGAACGGGTCCCGCAACCGGTTCTCGTGCTGCTGTCGGACCAGACCCTGGCCCTGCTCGACGGCGGCCTGCTTGCGCCCTCGACGCTCTCCGCGTCCCGGCGCGAGGCGCTGGGCGCGGGCTTCTCGCGCCTGGACCCGGAGGGCGGGGCGCAGCTGCTGTTCCGGGCTGGTTCCGCGGTCGGTCCGAACGCCATGGCCCTGCCGGACGGGCGCATCGTGCTGCTCGACGAGCTGGTGCGCATCGCGGGGCATGACGAGGAGATCCTCGCCGTGCTCGCGCACGAGCTGGGTCACGTGCGCCGCCGCCACAGCCTGCGCCTGATAATCCAGGGAGCGGCGGTGGGCGCGTTCATCGCCTGGTGGATCGGCGACTTCACGCCGCTGATCGCTGGCGCGCCGGCCGCCCTGCTGCAGGCACGGCATTCGCGCGCGCTGGAAAGCGAGGCCGATGCCGTGGCGGCGCTCGAGCTGCGCGCGGTCGGTATCGCGCCTTCGCGCCTGGCCGATGTTCTCGAGCGGATCGCGGCGGCACACGGCGAGGGCGGCGCGCCGGACACGGACGACTGGCGTGGTTACCTGTCTTCGCATCCGGCCACGGGCGAGCGCATCCGCGCCTTGCGCGGCGCGCGCGATCCCTGACAGGCGACGACGCGCTTCAGCCAGGCCGGTCGGCGCGTGCCTGCGCGATGGCGGCCGTCAGCGCCTGCGCCAGCGCGTCCATGTCGCGGAATCCCGCCAGCACCACGCGCCCGTGGTGACGGCTGTGCAGCTCGATGCTGCGTACCGCGCCACGAGGTCCGCGCACGCGCGCGATGCCCAGGTCCGTCCACGGCATGCGATGGCGCGTCGCGCCGATCCACAGTTCGAGCGCGACCGCCGACAGCCGCAGCACCATGGTCGGTGCACTGCGGCGCGCCCAGCGCAACGCCGACAGTTCCACCGCCGCGTGCACCGCGAAGATCGCCACGGCGAAGCTCCAGGCCAGCCGCCGCGCCTGCGGCGGCAGCCAGGTCTCCGCCGCCGCGCCGAGCAGCGCAATCAGCACGAGCAGCACCGCGGCGCGGATCAGCACGCGCCGCCACGATGCTGCGCGCACCGCGGCCGGATCGATCTCGAATTCGATTCCGCCCGTGGTCCCGCCGCTGATGCCGCCACCCGGCACGCTGCTCATTCCCGCGTGCTCACAGGCGGATCGCGAACAGCGGTCGCGAGCGGCGCCAGACATGGCCGACCGTGGCAAAGGTGGCGGCCGCGCCGAACACCACCGAGGGCACCACGCCCAGGAGCCGGGCCGCGACGCCGGATTCGAACGCGCCAAGTTCGTTGGAAGCCGAGACGAAGACGCTGTTCACGGAGGCTACGCGGCCGCGCATGTGATCGACGGTGAGCGACTGCAGGATGGTGCCGCGGATCACCACGCTGATGCTGTCGAACGCGCCGGTGACGGCGAGCGCGATCACGGAAATCCAGAAATGGGTGGACAGGCCGAATACCAGGGTGGCCAGGCCGAAGCCGAACACCGACCACAGCAGGTTGCGCCAGGCATGATGGGTCGGCGGCAGCCAGGCGCAGATCAGCATCGTGCTCACGCCGCCCACCGCCGGCGCCGCGCGCAGCATGCCCAGTCCCTCGGGGCCGATGCTCAGGATGTCCTCGGCGAAGATCGGAAGGATCGCGATGACGCCGCCGAAGAACATGGAGAACATGTCGAGCGAGATCGAGTACAGGATGATCGGCGTGCGCCAGACGTAGACCAGGCCCTCGCGCAGGCTGGTCCAGACATCGCCCGTCGAGACGACCACGCGCGCCGCCGCCGGCGGATCGATGCTGCCGATCAGCAGGATGTTGGCGCCGATCAGGAGCAGCACCAGCGCCTGGGTCCCGGGCAGCCCGGCCACGGCGAAGATGAACCCGCCGAGCACGGGCCCGAGGATGGCGCCGAACTGCCAGGACATGCTGCCCCAGGTCGCCGAGCTGCCGTAGTGCTCGCGCGGCACCAGGAAAGGTCGCAACGAGGATGAGGCCGGGCTGTACAGGCCGCGCGCCAGGCCCTCGACGAAGACCACGCCGTAGATCAGGCCAACCAGCACCGGATCGGCAACCATCGCGCGCATGGCGGGCAGGGAGACGACCAGCAAGATCGCGCTGCCGCTCATGAACACCGCGGCTGCGAACTGCATCATGCGGCGCTTGTCGCGGCGGTCCGCCATGTGGCCGCCGAACAGCGCAAGGCCCATGAAGGGAACCGCCTCGGCCAGGCCCAGCAGGCCCAGCGAGAGCGGGTCGCGCGTCAGCAGGTAGAGCGTGTAGCCCAGCGCCACCCGCTGCACCTGCAGCGCGCAGGTGATCAGGAACGTTCCGCCCATCAGGTTGCGGAAGTTCGGGAAGCGCAGCGCCGCGAACGCGTCGTGGCGGGGGACCGGTTCGGACATTCAGGATGGGACGGCGGCGGGTCGGGCCATTGTCGCAGAGCCTATGCACGGTCCTGCCCGACCGGGTGCCGGTTGGTTCCGCGGATCGGGCCGCACGCCGTCGCCGCTCCAGGGGAAGGCCGAGCGCAAGACCGCAGCGGGTGAAGGCGAGACCGAAAACAAGAGAAGCAAGGGAAGCCGGACGGGCAGGTGTCCGGCCGGCTCCTGCGGCGGCGATGTTTCGCCCCTGTTCCCGGGCCGCT
>CAMLNE010000006.1 GCA_946481265.1 uncultured Panacagrimonas sp.
GACACGTTCTTCGAGTCGAGCTGGTACTCGGCGCGCTTCACCTCGCCCGGCGCGCAGCAGCTCGTCGACGAGCGCGCCCACTACTGGCTGCCGGTGGACCAGTACATCGGCGGCATCGAGCACGCGATCCTGCACCTGCTGTACTTCCGCTTCTTCCACAAGCTCATGCGCGACGAGGGCTTCGTGAAGGGCGACGAGCCGGCCACCAACCTGCTGACGCAGGGCATGGTCGTGAAGGAGACCTACTACGTCGAGAAGGACGGCAAGCGGACCTGGATCAATCCCGCCGACGTGACCCTCGAGCACGACGCCAAGGGCCATCCGCTGGCCGCGAAGCTCAGCGCCACCGGCGAGCCGGTGCAGATCGGCGGCGTCGAGAAGATGTCGAAATCGAAGAACAACGGCATCGACCCGCAGCTGCTGATCGACCGTTACGGCGCCGACACGCTGCGCCTGTTCGCCATGTTCGCCTCGCCCCCGGACGCCTCGCTGGAATGGAACGACGCCGGTGTGGAAGGCGCCGCGCGCTTCATGCGCCGGCTGTGGCGCGGCGTGCAGGCCCACGTCGCGCAGGGACCCGCGCCGGCACTCGATGTGTCCGCGTTGAACTCCGCGCAGAAGACGCTGCGGGCTGCACTTCACGACACGATCGCCAAGGTCGCCGACGACTACGGCCGCCGCAAGCAGTACAACACCGCCATCGCCGCCGTGATGGAACTGATGAACACGGTCGCGAAATTCGAGGACGCCTCGGATGCGGGCCGCGCGGTGCTGCAGGAGGTTTGGGAGAGCGTGGTGCTGATGCTCAACCCCATCGTGCCGCATGCCTGCCATGCGCTGTGGAACGCGCTCACCGGCCGCTCCGACGTGCTCGACGCGCGCTTCCCGGTCGCCGACGCGGCGGCCCGCGTGAAAGACCACATCGCGCTGGTCGTGCAGGTCAACGGCAAGCTGCGCGGCCACATCGAGGTGGCACGCACCGCCACGCAGGAGCAGATCATCGATACGGCGCTGGCCGACGAGAACGTGCGCCGTTTCATCGGCGAAGCGGTGCCGAAGAAGAAGATCGTGGTGCCGGGCAAGCTGGTGAACCTGGTCCTATGAAGGCGCTTACGCGGACGTTCGCGCTCGGGCTGACCGTCCTGCTCGCGGCCTGCGGCTTCCACGCAGCCGGCAGCCGTCCGCTGCCCGAGCCGCTCAAGCGCGTCCGCATCGACATGGTGCAGCCCTATCGCGTCTCCGAGCCGCCGGTGGTGGCCGCGCTGAGGGACCGACTGACCCGGCGCGGCGCCGAGGTGGTGCAGAAGGGCGGCGACGGCGTGACCGTGATCCGCCTGTCCGATCTGCGCGAGTCGCGCGAGGTGCTGTCGGTGGGATCGGACGGAAAGGCGCTGGAGTACGAGTTGATCCTGCGCGTGCGCTACGAGGTTCGGCAGGACCAGTACGTGTGGATCCCGCCCTCGCAGATGGAAGCGCGTCGCGACTACTCGTTCAACGCCGAACAGGTGCTGCCCAAGGAGCAGGAGGCCGAGCGCCTGCGCGAGTTCATCGAGAACGAGATGGCCGAGATGCTGTTGCTCAGGATCGAGGCGGCGACGGCAAAGGCCAGGGTGGAAGTTCCGGTCGCGCCACCAGCTGCTGCGCCAGCAGCTGCGCCGGATGCCGCACCGGCGCCCGTGCCATCGCAACCGCTTCCGGCGCCTGCGCCCACGCCCGGCGGCTGAGACCCGCGGCGATGTGCAGCGAGCAACCGATGTTGCCGCTGAGCACCAGGTCCGGCGCGAGTCTCTGCACTGAGGCCAGCTTCGCTTCGAGCAGCCGGTCGGCCTGGTCGGGCTGGGTGATGAACTGGCTGCCGGCCGCGCCGCAGCATCCGGCGCCGGCGTCCAGGTCGACCAGTTCGAGCTGCGGGATCCGCCGCAGCAGCGCACGCAGCGAGGCGTCCGACTTCATGGTGCTGGCCGCCGTGCACGGCGTGTGCAGCGCGGCGCGCAACGGCAGCGGCGCGAACTGCAGATGCCCGGCGCGCGGCAGCAGCCAGTCGCTGAATTCCATCACGCGTGCGGCGAAGGCCGCGCCGCCAGTGGGCGCCAGGTCGGCGTAGTCGCGCAGGGTCGCGGCGCAGCCGCTGGTCAGCGTGGCAATGCGTGGCTGCCCGGCGAAGGCCACCAGGTTGCGCCGGGCACAATCCCGCGCCACGTCGGGCAGGCCGCCGTGCTGGTGCAAGGCGCCGCAGCAGCCCTGACCTGGCGCCGGCTGGACGACAAAGCCGGCCGCGCGCAGCAAGGTCTCCACCGCGACGATCGCATCACGCTCGAACACATCGCTGGCACAGCCGCGAAACACCGCGATGGCGTCCGCCGTCGCCGCGGCGACGGCCGGGATCGCCGGCGGACGCGACGCAGCCTCAGCGGCCGCCGGCAGCAGCGATTCGAGCCGGGCCAGGCGCCCCCGCCCAAGCAGGCGCAGGCGACGCAGCAAGGCCTGCAGGCCGCTGCCGCGATAGACGCACAGGGCGCCGCGCAGCAGCGCACGCCCGCCATCCGACGCCAGCAGAGCACCGAGCATGTGGGTCAGGCGCGTGCGCGCCGGACGTCGCTCGGCGAGCCGCGCGCGCCCGGCGTCGAGCAGTCGCGAGTAGGGCACGCGCGCAGGACAGACGTCGTCGCAGCGCCGGCATGACAGGCAGCCATCGAGGTGCGCCTCCATCCGCTCGCTGGCCTCGATCAGGCCACCGACCAGGCCCTGCACGAGCGCGATGCGCCCGCGCGGGGAATCACCCTCGTGCTGGTGCAGGCGATAGGTCGGACAGTGTGGAAGGCACAGCCCGCACTTCACGCAGAGATCGGCGTCTGCCAGCAATGCGGAGGCCTGTGGCGGGTGGGGAGATCCGGACATGGCGACTATCATCGCGGATTCCATTGCGCGGATAAGGAGAAAGATGATGCTGCGATGTACCGCCGGGGCCGCGATGCTCCTGCTCGTGCCGGCCCTCGCCCATGGCAGCTGGAAAGGCGAGGCCGGTGCCGGCCTGCTGACCACCAGCGGCAACTCGGAGACCGAGTCGTTCAACGGAAAGCTGCTGCTTGACGTCCAGCAGGGCGCCTGGAAGAACAGCTTCAGTGCCAGCGCGATCAACACCGGTGACGAGGAAGGACGCAGCGCCGAGCGCTATACCGTGGCCGACGAGCTGGAATACCTGCTCACCGAGCGCGATTACCTGTTCGGTGCGATCGACTGGGAAAAGGACCTGTTCGGCGGCTTTCGCGAGCGCATGGCCGAGACCGCTGGCTATGGCCGGCACATCCTGCTGGGGCCGGTGCACACCCTGGACGCGGCGATCGGCGCCGGTGCGCGCCAGACCGAGGAACAGGACACCGGCGACAGGCAGAAGGAGGCCGTCGGCCGCGTTGGCGGCAAGTACGGCTGGACGATCTCGCAGACCAGTTCCTTCAGCCAGACCGTGAAGGTCGAATACGGCAAGGACAACACCTTCACCGAGGCGGTCAGCGAGCTGAAGCTGTCGATCATCGGCAACCTGTTTGCCTCACTGTCGTTCACGGCGCGCAACAATTCCGACGTGTCCGAGGACTCCAAGTCGACCGACACCTTCACCGCCATCAATATCTCCTACTCCTTCGGCAACACCTGAAGGCCGGGCTTGCGGTTCGGCGGTACCCGATCAGAATAGATCCGCGGCGCCGGTCGAGCCGCAAGAGGTCCGATGTCCGGCACGTTGCGCAAGGCGCACAGGTCCATGAGCTACTACGAGCACCATCTGTTCTTCTGCAACAACCAGCGTCCACCGGGTGCGCGGACCTGCTGCAACGACAAGGGCGCCACGATGGCGCGCGATCACGCGAAGGCGCGCATCGCCCAGTTGCGACTCAACGCCCCGGGGAAGGCACGGGTCAACCAGGCCGGCTGCATGGAACGCTGCGAAGAGGGCCCCTGCCTGGCCATCTATCCGCAGGGCGTCTGGTACACCTACCGCGACAAGGCGGACATCGACGAGATCATCGAGCGCCACGTGGTGGGCGGCGAGATCGTCGAACGGCTGCGCCTGCCGGACGCGCCGCCACACAAGGAAAATCCATGATCCGCGAGGTGCTGCGCATGGGCGATGCGCGCCTGCTGCGCCGCTCCCGGGAGGTGGACCGCTTCGATACGCCGGACCTGCACACCCTGATCCGCGACATGTTCGACACCATGCGCGCGCACGACGGCGCGGGCCTGGCTGCACCGCAGATCGGCGTCGACCTGCGCGTGGTGATCTTCGGCTTCGCGTCCAGCCCACGTTATCCCGAAGCACCGCCGGTGCCGGAGACCGTGCTGATCAATCCGCTGTTGACCCCGCTGTCGGCCACCATGGAAGACGGCTGGGAGGGGTGCCTGTCGGTCCCCGGACTGCGCGGCGTGGTGCCGCGCCACCAGCAGCTGCGCTATGTCGGCATGGATGCGCACGGCCGGCCGATCGACCGCAGCGTCGAGGGTTTCCATGCCCGCGTGGTGCAGCACGAGTGCGATCACCTGGATGGCGTGCTCTACCCGATGCGCATCAGGGATTTCTCCCGCTTCGGATTCCACGACGTGCTGTTTCCCGGCCAAGCCGAGCAGGATGAGGGTTGAGTCGGGGCGCAGCAGCGCCGGCGCGGGACAGGCAACGGGATGCAGGGCGAGGCGTGCAGGCGCTCGTGGCCTGTCCGGTGCGCATGCGCCTCACGCCCGGCAAGACCCCTGCGCCACATCTTCTGCGAGCCCGCTCAGAGCACCGGCGTGCGGATGTTGAGCGGCTCCTCCGGCGGCGGTGGCGGCGGCGGCTCCACTTCCTCCGGTGGCGACGGCGCCTGCGGTGGATCGCCGAACAGGTAGACCAGCATGTCGTAGTAGGTGCGCACATTGCCCACATAGGTCTCGGCCTCGTGGCCGCGCGCATAGCCGTGCCGCGTCTGCTGGTACCAGCGCGGCTGCGTCAGCCGCGGCAGGCGCGCACGCACGTCCACCCAGCGCGAGGAATCGCCGCCGTCCCGCCGGGTCAGCTCGCGCACGTCGAGCAGGTGCCCGTAACCCATGTTGTAGGCCGCCAGCGCCAGCCAGGTGCGATCGGGATCCTTGACGTCCGGCGGAATCAGGTCGATCAGGCGCCGGATGTAGCGCGCGCCGCCGAGAATGCTCTGCGCCGGGTCCTCGCGGTCGGCCACGTCGAGAAACTGCGCCGTCTGCAGGGTGAGCTGCATGATGCCGCGCACCCCCGTGGGGCTGACCGCCGACGAATCCCAGTGCGACTCCTGGTAGCCGATCGCCGCCAGCAGGCGCCAGTCCATGCCGTACTTCTTGCCCGCCTTCTCGAACAGCGCGCGGTACTTGGGCAGTCGCGTCTCCACGTGCGTGGCCAGCGCCACCGCACCCAGGTAGTCGACCTGTTCGACGTGCCCGAAGTAGCGATCGCGCAATCGCGCCAGTTCCGGCTCGCTCATGCCCGCAAGGTAATGCTGCGCGATGTTGTACAGGCTGCTGTCCGTGCCATGGGCAAAGGCCCAGGCCACGTCCTGGCGCTCCGCCACGTCGAAGGCCACGCGCAGCTGCGGGTAGTAGCGCTGGTTGATGGCAATCACGTCCGAAGCCGCGATCGTGTAGTCGATCTCGCCGTTGGCCACCTTGAGCAGCAGTTCCTCGGTCTCGGCCTGCGCGGTCTCGGTCCACTTGAGGTCCGGCGTCCAGCGCCGCATGTTCGCCAGGTGTTCGGCCGCCGCGCTGTGCTCGGCCACGACCAGCCCCTCGCCGATATCGGCCGGGCTCGCCGGCCGCTGGCCGCCCATGCGATAGACCAGCTGAGGCACCACCGTCAGCACCGGCCGGGTGAAACGCACCGCGCGGCTGCGCAGCGGCGTCACCGAGATGCCGGCGGCGGCAAGGTGGGCGCGGCCGGACGACACCGCGTCCAGGCTGTCCGCCGGACTGGCGACGATCACCAGCTCGAGCTCCACGCCCAGCTGCCGGGCCAGGCCCAGCGCCAGTTCGTACTCGAAGCCGGTCGGCCCGGCCGGCCCCTCGTAATACGTCGTCGGGCTGTTGATGGTGGCCACGCGCAGGCTGCCCAGCTCGCGCACCTGCTCGATCGCGGTCACCCGCGGCGAGCAGGTCGAGAGCGTCACGAGCGTAGCGGCGAGCAGGACGAGCGCGGCCAACCGCAGCCACGGGATCCTCGCGACAAGTTCTCGCATCCTCTAGAATGCCGGCCGGCTCATGACTGGCAGACGCTAGCATAGCCGCCGAGCGAACGACCTCGGGCCGCGGAGAGGTGGCAGAGTGGTTGAATGTACCTGACTCGAAATCAGGCGTACGTGCAAACGTACCGGGGGTTCGAATCCCTCCCTCTCCGCCACTTTTTTCTTGCCTCTGTGCCGGAACGGACCGGGATCCCGCATCACCAGCGCATTGCCCGACCTGCGACCCGTGTCCGGACGCGGTTGCGGAAAGAAGCCTGGAATCCCGACCTGCTGATCAGGTGCAATCGGAACCGGCGACGTTCGATGAGCGCAATGAACGACGAAAACCCGAAGGCGCAAAGCCGCGAGCGCCACCGCAGGTCGATCGGCAAACACGCGCATCCGTAGTGAGACGTCGGTGGACGCGCTTGCTTCGCAGGCTTCCAGGTGGGTCGTGCGCGAACGCAATTTCGCGTGCAAGTGGAAGCGGTCTTTCAACCGGACCGTGCAGTCGTCGGAGCAGGACCTGCCGCGGCGTTCAGTCTCCCTTCATCCGGCCCGTCCTAGTCTGGGGCCGTCGGTTGGAAGTCCCGCCTCCCTCGGGATTCCCCCACGATTAGCCCCTGATCGTCCAGCCGACTCAGCCCCCTCCCCAGGGGGCTTTTTTCATGGTTCCCCTGCTGCAACGGAACCCCCGATCGAACGATCGCCACGCTCGCTGCTGTCCGCATTCGCTGCCGTCATGGGACAGACGGCGCGGTCCCTTTCACCGATTGCCTCGGGATCGGCTGCATGGACGGGAATGCGGCTTGCGCCGTGACCGATGGCCGCGATGAGGAGACAAGCGATGTCGAGAAACCACCCGGAGCGCGGCAACCCGCGGCTGCTCCTGCGTCTGCATGCCGCGGAGCATGCTGATGCGCGAAGAAAACGCGGGCAGGACAGGGCGCGCGTGCGTATCGAACGGATCGACGCATGTCCCCTCCCCCGCGTCCGGCTCGCCGACCGCCTCATCCGCTGGCTGCGCCGCTCCGCCAATCGCCACCTCGCCAGCAGGCAGTCCCTGGTCAGGCTGCGCCGGCGCCTGGCACTGATCGATCGCGTCCGCGGCCTGCTGAACCTGGGCCGGACCCGGCGCTCCAGCCGGAAACGCGCGACGCTCGATACTCAGCGTGTGCGCGTCGCCGCTACCGGATCCGCTCCAGACGGCGGCGATCGACGACGACGTTGAACGGACATCGGTCTGCTCCATTGCGGTGCCAGCGCACACTGCATCGTGCGGGCGCGGCGGCGCCCCGATCGCCTTGCAGCTCGGACCGGCCATCGATGCACCGATCACGCCCGAGGCCAGGACGCGGTGCTGAATCCCGGCAGCAATCGGCACGGATAGGCCCGCGTCGTCCGGGCAAAACGCCCGAAATCGAGCTCAAAAATGCAATTTGCCGCGTTGCGAGCGGTGTCGCGACAGGCGACTATCCCGCGGGCAGGCACCGGCCGGGACCTCGCAGGTCCATGTGAATCCCACGCGCGGAGCGAATCCGTGCGACGCGAACTGGCAGGCACCGGATCGCGATCACCGTGTCCGCGCCGATCAGAGCAAACAGAAGACGTCCGGACCCGTGACCTCGCCTATCGACCGCGCCGTGGCTTCCGCCGCCCAGCCCACCTCGGCACGCCTGACCTACCTTCCGCTGGGCACCCTGTTGGGTCTGCTGCTGGCGGTCCTCGCGGTCGGCCTGATCGCGCTGCTTTCGGCGCGCTCCCTGGCGACCCGGTCCGAGGCGATGTCCAGCGTGACACGCACGCTGGAGGTGATCGCCACCTTCAGCGCCCTCGAGGCGAGCCTGAATCACGCCGAGACCGGCCAGCGCGGGTTCCTTCTCACCGGCAACTCCGCCTACCTCGAGCCGTATTCCAGCGCCACCAGCGAATTCTCGGCCCAGCTTGCGACGGCACGCAGCCTGACCGCCGGCAATACGCGCCAGCAGGAACAGCTGGAGCGGCTCGAGCGACTCTCCTCGGCGAAGTTCAGCGAAATGGAGAGGACCATCCACTTGTACCAGGAAGGCCAGCCCGGCGAGGCGCTGGCCCTGGTGCGCACCGATCGCGGCAAGGAGACGATGGACGCCCTGCGCCAGGTCATCGCGCAGCTGGACGCCGAGGAGCACAGTGCACTGGCCGCACGACAGGAAACCTGGGTCCGAACCGGTGCCACCTCGTTCTGGGTCAGCGCCGGCGGCGCCGCGCTGCTGTTGCTGCTGATCCTGGCCGCCAGCGTGCTGGCCTCGCGCGAACATCGCACCAAGCAGATCCAGGCCTGGGTTCGCGGCGGGCAGGTCGGCCTGTCGACCCGCCTGCAGGGGGACCAGCGTCTCGACCAGCTCGGCGAAAACGCGCTCGGCTTCCTGGCCGCCTACATGGACGCGCAGGTCGGAGCGCTCTACCTGGCCGAGCAGGGCGGCCACTTCCGCCGCGTGGCCGCCTACGCCCTCCCGCCGCAGGCCGAGGCAATCCCGGTGCGTCGTGGTGAGGGCCTGCTCGGTGAGGCCGCACGGCAGAACCGTGCGCTGCACGTGCGCGACGTGCCGCGCGACTACCTGCCGATAGGGTCGAGCATCGGCACCGCGGATCCACGTGCGCTGCTGCTCGCGCCCGCAAGCGTGGACGGCGCGGTGCAGGCGGTATTCGAACTCGGCTTCTTTCGCGCCCTGACCGGCACGGATCTCGAACTGCTCGACCGCGTCTCGGAGTCGCTCGGCGCGGCGGTGCGCGGCGCACGGGACCGCTCGCGACTCGAGGAGCTGCTGCAGGAGACCCAGCGCCAGGCCGAGGAACTGCAGACCCAGCAGGAGGAACTGCGCGTCAGCAACGAGGAACTCGAGGAGCAGGGCCGCGCCCTCAAGCTCTCGCAGGCGCGACTCGAAAGCCAGCAGGCGGAACTCGAGCAGACCAACACGCAGCTCGAAGAGCAGATGCAGCTGCTCGAAGCGCAGAAGGAAGACCTCGCACGCGCCCAGGGCGCGCTGAGCGAGCGGGCTCGCGATCTCGAACGCGCCAGCCAGTACAAGAGCGAGTTCCTGGCCAACATGAGCCACGAGCTGCGCACGCCGCTCAACTCCTCGCTGATCCTGGCCAAGGTGCTGGCGGACAACCGCAACGGAAACCTGTCGGAGGAGCAGGTACGTTTTGCGCAGACCATCACGTCCGCCAACCAGGATCTGCTCGCGCTGATCAACGACATCCTCGACCTCTCCAGGATCGAGGCCGGGCAGGTGGCGGTGAACGTCGAGTCCCTGCAGGTGGCGCGCACGGCCGAGAACCTGCTGCGCGGCTTCGAGCCGCTCGCGCGGCAAAAGAAGCTCGCCCTGAAGCTGGTGATCGAGCCGGGCATTCCCGAATGCATCCAGACCGATCCACAGCGTCTCGGCCAGATCGTGAAGAACCTGCTGTCCAATGCGCTCAAGTTCACGGATCGCGGTGAAGTGTCGCTGCGCGTGGCCCAGGGCGCGGACGACAGCCTGCACTTCGCCGTGTGTGACAGCGGCATCGGCATCGCCCGTGACCAGCAGGACGTCATCTTCGACGCGTTCCGGCAGGCCGACGGCAGCGCGCACCGCCGCCACGGCGGCACCGGACTCGGGCTGTCGATCTCACGCGACCTCGCCCGGCTGCTCGGCGGCGAGATCACGCTGCAGAGCGCGCCCGGTGAAGGCAGCGTGTTCACCCTGGTGCTGCCGCGCGTCCACGTTCCCCGCAGCGGCGACTCGCCGCTGCCGCAGGTCGACACCCTGAAGCCCGCCCCGCGGCCGGCCGGGACGGCCGCGGCGCCGGCACACAAGCAGGCCGTGGTGCGGCGCGGCGCGATCGAGGATGACCGGGAGCAGCTCCGGCCCGGTGCGCGCTGCATCCTGGTGATCGAGGACGACACCCGCTTCGCGCTGATCCTGCGCGACCTTGCGCACGAGCTGAACTACCAGTGCGTGGTCGCGCAGTCGGCCGACGAGGGACTGGCAGCCGCCGCGAGCTTCCATCCGAACGCGATCCTGCTGGACATGAACCTGCCCGACCAGTCCGGCATGGGCGTGCTCGACCAGCTCAAGCGCAATCCGCTCACGCGCCACGTGCCGGTGCACGTGGTATCGGTGGCCGACCATGCACTCGAGGCGCGCGCCCTGGGCGCCGTCGGCTACGCGCTCAAGCCGGTGCAGCGTGACGAGCTGGTCGAAGCCTTCCGCCGCCTGGAGGCCAAGTTCTCGCAAGGCATCAAGCGCGTGCTGGTGGTGGAGGACGACGCACGCCAGCGCGAGGCCATCCAGCAGCTGCTCGGCAGCGCCGGCGTGCAGATCACAGCCGTGGAGAACGGCGCGGCAGCACTCGAACAGCTGCGCTCCACGACCTTCGACTGCATGGTGATGGACCTGAACCTGCCGGACCTGAGCGGCCACCAGCTGCTGGAACGCATGACCGGGCAGGAAGGTGTCTCCTTCCCGCCGGTGATCGTCTACACCGGCCGCTCGCTGACATACGAGGAAGAGCAGTCGCTGCGGCGCTTGTCGCGCTCGATCATCATCAAGGACGCGCGATCCCCGGAGCGCCTGCTCGACGAGGTGATGCTGTTCATCCATCAGGTGGAGTCGGACCTGCCCGCGGAGCACCAGCGCATGCTCAAGGTCACGCGCGGCCGGGATACGGCGCTCGAAGGGCGACGCATCCTGGTGGTGGAGGACGACGTGCGGAACATCTTTGCGCTCACCAGCGTGCTCGAACCGCGCGGGGCCCGGATCGAGATCGCCCGCAATGGCCGCGAAGCGGTATCGGCGCTGGTCGACCGTGCCGCGGCGGACGGCGAGGCGATCGACCTGGTGCTGATGGACATCATGATGCCGGAGATGGACGGTCTGGCCGCGATGCGCGAGATCCGCAAGCATGCGCCGCTGCGCCGGCTGCCCATCATCGCCCTCACCGCCAAGGCGATGCGCGACGACCAGGAGAAATGCCTGGCGGCCGGTGCCAGCGACTACATCGCCAAGCCGCTGGATGTGGACAAGCTGCTGTCGCTGGTGCGGGTATGGATGCCGCACTAGACCCGCGGCCACCGGCCCACGCGCAGGACGACTTCAGCCTCGAGCTGCCGCCACTGCTCGAGGCGATCTACCTCCGGTACCACCACGACTTCCGCGGCTACGCGCCGGCCTCGCTCAAGCGCCGCCTGAGCTTCGCGATGACGCGCCTTGGCTGCCGCACGCTGTGGCAACTGCAGCAGCGCGTCCTGAACGAGCCGGACCTGTTCCCGCAGCTGCTCGACCTGCTGACGGTGCAGGTCTCCGAGATGTTCCGCGACCCCGCCTACTACCGCGCCCTGCGCGAGCATGTGGTGCCCCTGCTGCGTACCTATCCCTCGCTGAAGATCTGGGTCGCCGGCTGCAGCACGGGCGAGGAGGTGTATTCGCTGGCGATCCTGCTGCGCGAGGAGGGATTGCTGTCGCGCTCGCTGATCTACGCCACCGATATCAATGCGCGCTCGCTGCAACGCGCCGAGGCCGGCGTGTTCGACATCGGCCGGATGGCCGGCTTCACCCAGAGCCACCGTCGGTCTGGCGGTCATTCCTCGCTGTCCGACTATTACACCGCCGCGTTCGGGCGCGCCGTGATCGACAAGACGCTGCGCAGGCACATCGTCTTTTCCGACCATAGCCTGGCCACCGACAGCGTCTTTGCCGAGATGCAGTTCGTGTCCTGCCGCAATGTGCTGATCTACTTCGATCAGGCCCTGCAGGATCGTGCGCTCGGCCTGTTTGCCGAGGCGCTCTGCCGCCGGGGCTTCCTGGGGCTGGGCTCGAAGGAATCGCTGCGCTTCTCGGCGCAGGCCGGGGAATTCGACGAGGTCTCGCCCGAGCAGCGCATCTTCCGCAAGCGGGACCGCGCTTGAGCGCGCATCCGAATCCCGCCGATCGCCCGCTCGACGGCATCGTCATCGGTGCCTCGGCCGGCGGCGTCGAAGTCCTGGGGCGCCTGCTGCCGGCGCTGCCGGCGACGCTCGCGGCTGCCGTCTTCGTGGTGCTCCACCAGCCACCGGATCGACCGAGCGTGCTGGTCGACATCTTTCGCGACCGCTGCGCGGTGAAGGTCTGCGAGGCGGAGGACAAGCAGCCTGTGCAGGCCGGCACCGTCTATTTCGGGCCGCCCAACTATCACCTGCTGGTCGAGTCCGGACCGCGCATCGCGCTGTCGGTCGACGACCTGGTGCAGTTCTCGCGGCCGTCCATCGACGTGCTGTTCCAGTCCGCCGCCGATGCCTACGGCGAGCGCCTGCTCGCCATCCTGCTCACCGGCTGGAACGAGGACGGCGCCGCAGGGATCAAGGCGGTGCACGCGGCCGGCGGGATCACGGTGGTGCAGGACCCGGATACCGCCGAGGCGGCCGCGATGCCGCGGGCCGCGATCCGCCAGGTGCAGCCGCATTTCGTGCTCGATACGGCCGCCATCGAGCAACTGCTGCGCGGGCTGGCGGCGGCCCCTTCCGCTTTTTCCGGCAGCCCTGCACCCTGAACGCATGCAAGCCACGGTCAAATGCCTGCTGGTCGACGACCTCGAGGAGAACCTGCTCGCGCTGTCGACCCTGCTCGAACAGCCACAGGTGGAGATCCTCAAGGCGCGCTCCGGCTCCGAGGCGCTCGAGCTGCTGCTGGTGCATGACGTGGCGCTGGCCCTGCTCGACGTGCGCATGCCGGACATGGACGGCTTCCAGCTGGCCGAGCTGATGCGCGGCAGCGAGCGCACGCGCAGCATCCCGATCATCTTCGTCACTGCCGGCGACCAGGAGCAGCACCGCGTCTTCAAGGGCTACGAGGCCGGAGCGGTCGACTTCCTGCACAAGCCGATCGACGCGCTGATCCTGGCCAACAAGGCGGCCGTCTTCTTCCAGCTCTACCGCCAGAAACTGCAGCTCGCGCAGGAGCTCAAGGAGCGCACGGAGACCCTGCGTCTGAACGAGATGTTCGTGGCCATCCTCGGCCACGACCTGCGCACGCCACTCAACACCGTACTGGCCTCCACCGAACTGCTCCTGCGCACGTCCGCGGACGCATCGGTGCGCGATCTTGCGTCCCGCATCCGGAGCGGTGGAGATCGCATGCGCGTCCTGATCGAGAACGTGCTCGACCTGGCGCGGGCGCGCCTGGCCGGCGGCATCGCGCTGGATCGTGCGCCGCTCGACCTGCGCGCCCTGGTGGAGAGCACCATGCAGGAGCATCTGGCCCTCGCGCCGGAACGACGCGTCGACGTACAGGTGCGCGGCGAGCTGCACGGGTACTGGGACGCGGGCCGGCTCGCGCAGGTGCTGTCCAACCTGATCGGCAATGCGCTTCAGCACGGAGAGGCTGGCAGCCCCGTGGAGATCACCATCAATGGAAGTTCGCCGCAGCGCGTGACGCTGTCGGTGGCAAATCGCGGCCGCATCGCGCCGGAGGTGCTGCCGCACGTCTTCGATCCCTTCGGGGCAGGGCACCGCCAGCGCGGCCGAAGCCAGGGGCTGGGCCTGGGACTGTACATCGCGCAGCAGATCGTCGATGCGCATGCCGGCGAGATCGGCGTCCATGTCACCGACGACGGGCGCACGGTGTTCCGCGTGATCTTGCCGCGCGGCGAACCTTCGCCGGGAGCCGGCGCCCTCGATGCACGCGATGCGCTGCCGCCGGCGCGCGCCGATGCGTCGGCCGGCGGGGCGCGCCGCATCCTGGTGGTTGACGACAACCGCGACTCGGCGGATTCGCTGGCGATCCTGCTGGAAATGGACGGCAACCAGATCCGCACCGCCTACGACGGCCTGGAAGCGGTGGAGGCGGCCGCGACTTTCCGCCCCGACGTCGTGCTGCTCGACCTCGGCCTGCCGCGCCTGGACGGCTACCAGACCGCGCTGCGCATCCGCCAGCAGCCCTGGGGCGAGCCGATGGTGCTGGTGGCGCTCACCGGCCGCGACCAGGACGAGGACCGCCGGCGCACCCTCGAAGCCGGCTTCGACCGCCACCTGGTCAAGCCGGTCGACAGCGCGGTGCTGCTGCAGCTGTTGGCCGGGATATCCCGCCGCTGAGGGTCCACACGGTCGGGTCTGGGACGCAGCGGGCAGACGCGCGCCGCGACTGCGCCGCAGGGCATATCAGCCGGCGCTCCGGGCTTCTTCCTCCGGCACGGTCTGCGCGGACAGCGGCGGAGTGGGCTTGAGGTTCTTGACGATGAAGACGGCGCAGCCCATCAGCAGCGCCAGGATGAACATGGGCAGCGGCGAGCGGCGACGGTAGGTCGGGTTGCGTGCACAGCAGTAGGGGCACTTCCTGCAGTACCGGCTGATCGCGGTTCCACATTCCTGGCAGCGGGCGACACGCATTGCGCCCCGAGGATAACGCCATGCGCCCGCAATGCCGTACACGCGGGCCATGCCCGCCGGCCGCTCACCTACCCCATGTCCAGGACCTCACCGCGTCTGCGCCCGCCGAGCGCCCGGCCGCGAATCCGGAACGCCGAACGACGGAAAATACGTGCGGTCTTCCTGGCGCGCAGGCCTGCGCCTTGCGCGGCCGGCGAGAAAGGGCCTGGCTAGCGCGCCTTGCGGCTTGCGCGCGCCGCGGGCTTTCCGGTCTGGCGCCCAGCCCTGGTATCCGCGAGTTCGCGGGCCGCGTAGGGCTCGACCATGTTGGGGTCCATGGCGTGCCGGCGCGACGTGTCGCGCAATCGCCGCGCCTCCTGCGTGCCGACCGGGTCGCGCTCCGCCAGTTCGGCCTCGTCGAGGCCCGCGCCGGCACCGATGCGGGCAGCGTCGACCACGTTCATCGCGCTGTCGGCGGACCGCCGGCCACCGTCCGCATGCGGGGTGCGGGAGGGCTCCGAGTCGAGCAAGGTCTCCGGGGTCAGATCGTCGGCGGTGACCTCGCCGTCCGGCGTCTCACCGCCGGTCATCCCGGCTTCGCGCACGCGTCGTGCCGGAAATTCCTCGCGCAGTTGGTCAGGCGGACGCGGATCGCCGACGCGGCCGGAGCGCTCGTCACCGCGCTCGAAGTCGAGTTCGCTGCGGGTCGCCCGCCCGCTGTCGGGCCGGCGTGCATCTGGACTGGATTTGGCCATTTTGGCTTCTCCTTGGCTGCTGGATCCGGCGGATGAATCCGGCCGATGGATCCGACTGGTCGATAGGCCGCTTCCGGGAAGCGGACCGTGGAGGCGCCACCAGCCGGGCTGGTGCCCCGCTCAGGCAGTCACGCAAGCGGCATTCCCAAGCGAGCCGCGCCCGCGGCGCCCGTTGGGGGAGTCGATCTGCCCGGCGCCCAGCGGCGATACTGCGACTCGCCATGAAGCGATTCCGAGATCCGGTACTGCCTTGCATGCCCGGGCGACGCGCACGCGACGCCGGTCGCTGCGTGGGCTCGCCCTGGGCGCATCACGCCGGCACCGATCGTGAGCGGGCGAGGATCACCGGGTGAGCGCGACAGCCGACAGCGCCACCTACACCGTCTCGGTGCGGGAACTGATCGAGTTCACGGCCAAGACCGGCGACCTGGACCTGCGCTTCACGCCGGCGCCCAGCGCCGAGGAGGGCATCGCCGGTCACGCGCAGGTGGCGGCGCGGCGCGGCGCGGGCTACACGCGCGAGCGAGCGCTGAGCGCACGCCATGGCTCGCTGCTGCTGCGCGGGCGCGCCGACGGCGTATGGGCCGAGCGCGCGGAGGTGGAGGAGATCAAGACCTTCCGCGGCGATCTGGAGCGCATCCCGCCCCATCACCGCGCGCTGCACTGGGCGCAGCTCAAGCTCTACGGTGCGATGTACTGCCGCGAGCAGGGGCTCGACGAGGTCGCCCTCCGGCTGACCTACTTCGACATCGCGCGCGAACGGGAGACCTCGCTGCGCGAAGTCCACGCGGCGAGCGCGCTCGAGGCCTTCTTCGCGGACCACTGCACGCGCTTCGAAGCCTGGGCGCAGCAGGAGCAGGCGCATCGTCGCGATCGCGACCTGGGCCTGGCCCGCCTCGGCTTTCCGTTCGCACGCTTCCATTCCGGCCAGCGCCAGCTGGCCGAGGCGGTGTATCGCACCGGCCGCGACGGCGGCTGCCTGATGGCGCAGGCGCCCACCGGTATCGGCAAGACGCTGGGCACGTTGTTTCCGCTGCTCAAGGCCTGCGCACTGGGGCAGATCGACCGCATCTTCTTCCTGACCGCCAAGACGCCGGGCCGCCAGCTGGCGATCGACGCGGTCGCGCGCCTGCGTGCAGCGCAGCCCGACGTGCCGCTGCGGCTGCTCGAGCTGGTGGCGCGCGACAAGGCCTGCGTGCATCCCGACAAGGCCTGCCACGGCGACTCCTGCCCGCTGGCGAAGGGCTTCTACGACCGCCTGCCCGCAGCACGCGCACAGGCCAGCGCCCTCGCCCACCTGGACCAGGGCGCAGTGCAGCGCGTCGCCGAGGCGCACGGCATCTGTCCCTACTACCTGGGCCAGGAGATGGCGCGCTGGTCGGACGTGGTCGTCGGCGACTACCACTACTACTTCGACGGCAGCGCGCTGCTGCACGCCCTGACGGCGGCGCGGGAGTGGAAGGCGGCGCTGCTGGTGGACGAGGCGCACAACCTGCTGGAACGCGGTCGGGCGATGTACTCCGCCGAACTCGACCAGGCGCGCTTCGCCGCGGTGCGCGCCACCGCGCCCGCGGCACTCAAGCGTCCCCTGGACGCCGTCAACCGGCAATGGAACCGCCTGCTGCGTGACCAGGTCGTCGCCTACCAGGCCTATCCCGCGCCTCCGCTGGCACTGGTGGATGCGTTGGGCAAGCTGGTGGTCGCGATCACCGACTTCCTCGCCGAGCGGCCCGATCACGGCGATCGCGCGCTGCAGGACCTGATGTTCGACGCGCTGCAGTTCAGGTCCATGGCCGACGTCTTCGGGCCCCACTCGATCTTCGATGTCAGCCTGCGCGCGAGCAGCCACGCGCGCCGTCGCTGCGCCTCGACGCTGTGCCTGCGCAACGTCGTGCCGGCGCCTTTCCTGGCGCCGCGCCTGGCCGGTGCCCATGCGGCGGTGCTGTTCTCGGCCACGCTCGGGCCGGCGCCGTTCTACCGCGACATGCTCGGCCTGGAGGACTCCGCGCGCACGCTGGAGGTGGCTTCGCCCTTCAGTGCCGACCAGCTGCAGGTACGCCTGGTCGACCATGTCTCCACGCGTCTGGCCGACCGCACGCGCTCGGTGGCGCCGATCGCCGACCTGATGGCGGCGCAGTACCGGCGACGCCCCGGAAACTACCTGGCCTTCTTCAGCAGCTTCGACTACCTGGCCGAGGTGTCCGCCGGCCTGGCGGCACGTCATCCCGAACTACCGCAGTGGAGCCAGACCCGCGGCATGGCCGAGGCCGAGCGTGCGCAATTCCTGGCGCGCTTCACGGCCGAGGGCCGCGGCATCGGCTTCGCCGTGCTGGGCGGCGCCTTCGCCGAGGGCATCGACCTGCCGGGACGGCGCCTGATCGGCGCCTTCATCGCGACCCTGGGCCTGCCGCAGGTCAACCCGGTCAACGAGCAGATGAAGGACTGCATCGAGCGCCTGTTCGGACGCGGCTACGACTACACCTACTTCTATCCCGGCCTGCAGAAGGTGGTGCAGGCGGCCGGCCGCGTGATCCGCACCGTCAGCGACCAGGGCAGCCTGGTGCTGATCGACGATCGCTACCGACGTCGCTCGGTGCAGGCCCTGCTGCCCGGCTGGTGGCGCGTGCAGTCCGCCGCGCCGGCGGCGGCGCTCGACGACGCGCTGGCCTGCGTCCCGTGACCGCACCCGACCCGGCGCGCGACGCGGCGCGTTTGCGCGCGTTGGTGGCCGTCACCAGCACCCTGTTCTGGGTTCTGTCCGCCGACGGGCAGGTGGTGGAGGAGCAGCCCAGCCTGCAGGCCTTCACCGGCATGGGTTTCGATCGGATCCGCGGCGAGGGTTGGCTGCAGACGCTGCATCCGGAGGACCGGGCGCGGGTGCAGGAGGAATGGGCGCAGCACCGGCGTCTATGCCGCCCGGCGGAAATCCATTACCGCATGCGTCGCGCGGATGGCGAACACCGCTACATGCGGGCGCGTGCGGTACCGATGTTCGATCCCCGGCAGCGCCTGCTCGAATGGGTCGGCGCCAACGAGGACATGACCGATCAGCGGCGCGCGATCGAGGAACTGCGCGATCGCGAGGCCCGCCTGCAGCAGTTCGCGGACTCGCTGGCGCAGGTGGCCTGGGAGCTGGGCGGCTCGGGCGAGACGGTGTGGATCAATCGCCGCTTCTACGACTACACCGGCCTGGCACCGGACAGCCCGTGGGGATGGGACTGGTCGCGCGTGGTCCATCCCGAGGATCTGCCGGCGTACGAGGCTGCGTTCGAGCGCTCGATCCGGCTCGGCGAGGGCCTGCGCTTCGAGGGGCGCATGCGCCGCGCCGACGGCGAATATCGCTGGTTCCAGTTCTCCAGCGTCCCGCAGTTCGCGCAGGACGGCAGCGTCCACCGCTGGTTCGGCACCGCCACCGATATCGACGATTCGCACCAGGCCACCGAGAAGATCCACCGTTTCCTGGCCACGCTCGCGCACGAGCTGCGCAATCCCCTGGCTCCCATCGCCAACGGCGTGCAGATCCTGAAGATGCCCGATCTCGACGAGCGTACGCGGACCTCGGGACTGGCCACCATCGAGCGCCAGACGGCCCTCATGCTGCGCCTGCTCGATGACCTGATGGATCTCAACCGGGTGCGCAGCGGCCGCCTGACCCTGCAGCGCCGGCCGCTGCTGCTGTCGAGCGTGATCGCGACCGCGCTGGAAACCAGCCGGCCTGCCCTGGAGAAGGGACATCATCGGCTGCGGGTGAACCTGCCGCCGCAGGCCCTGAGTCTGGACGCCGACGAGGCACGCCTGGCCCAGGTGCTCGCCAACGTGCTCAACAACGCCGCCAAGTTTTCGCCGCCCGAGACGCCCGTCGAGGTCACGGTCACCGAGGAACCTTCGTTCGCGCGCATCGACGTCACCGACCAGGGCATCGGCATGTCGCCGGCGATGCTCGCGCGCGCCTTCGACCTGTTTGCGCAGGCCGACACCGTCGTCGAATGCGGTTATGGCGGCCTGGGCATCGGCCTGAATGTCGCGCGCCGGCTGGTCCAGATGCACGGCGGCTCGATCGAGGCGTGCAGCGCCGGGCCGGGCCGCGGCAGCCGCATCACGATCCGGCTCCCGCTATCCGGTCACGCGGCCGCCGGCGAGCCGGTCCCGGCTGCGGAGCCGGCCTCGACGGATCAATCGCAGCGCCGCGTGCTGGTGGTCGATGACAACGAGGACGCCGCGCGCATCATCTGCATGCTCGTGCAGACACTCGGTCACGTCGTGCGCGGCGCCAACAGCGGCGCCGAGGCGCTCGAGATCGCGCAGCACTTCCACCCCGACGTCGCGATCCTGGACATCGGCATGCCCGACATGAGCGGCTACGAACTCGCTCGCCGCTTGCGCGGCCAGCCTGGCGCGGACGCACTGTGCCTGGTCGCCCTGACCGGCTGGGGCCAGGAGAGCGACCGTCAGAAATCGCTCGAGGCGGGGTTCGACCATCACCTCGTGAAACCCGCCGGAATGGCCGCACTGCGCCGCATCCTGTCGCAGCCGCAGAGCGGCCCTGCGGCCGAAGGCGACGCCGCCTAGGGTCCTGCCCGGCGCCGCGCCTGCGCCGTTGCGGCGAAGAGGGCCAGTACCGCGGTCGCGCGTCGCTCAGCCCGCCATGGACTCGCGCCACTGTGTGCGCACCTGCGCGCGCTGCACCTTGCCCGAAGCGGTACGCGGCAGGCAGGGCGTGAAGCGCAGGCTGCGCGGGCACTTGAAGCCGGCCAGGCCCTCGCGCGCGAAGGCGCGCAGGGCCTCGGCATCCACCGATTGCCCCGGCCGCAGCTCGACCATGGCGTGCACCGCTTCGCCCCACTGCGGATCCGGCAGGCCGATCACCGCAGCCTCGAGCACCGCGGGATGCTGGCGCAGGCGTTCCTCGATCTCGACCGGGTACACGTTCTCGCCGCCGCTGATGATCATGTCCTTGATGCGGTCGGTGAGATGGAGGTACCCGTCCTCGTCGATGCGGCCACCGTCACCGGTGCGATACCAGCCGTCTACCAGGGCCTCGGCCGTCGCCTTCGGCAGGTTCCAGTAGCCGAGCATCGCGGTGGGCGTGCGCACCCAGATCTCGCCGGGCTCGCCGACGTTCAGCACGCGGGCCTGCGCATCCCGGATCTCGATGGCCATGCCGGGCAGCGGCCGGCCCACCGACTTGAGCAGCTGCGGGCGCGACAGGTCGTGGTCCTCGTCGTGCAGGCAGGTGCACGTGCCGGTGACCTCGGTCATGCCGAACAGCTGGACGAACCTGCAACCGAAGGTTTCCATGGCCTCGCGCAGCAGCGATTCGCCGATGGCCGACGCGCCGTACGCGATCTGCTGCAGGCGCGGCGCCGGCCGGCCGCTGGCCTTGATCGCGTCGACCAGGGCACGGATCACCGTCGGCACGATGAAGCTGCGCCCCGGGCGGTACTTCTCCATGACGGCCAGCATGTTGGACGGCGAGGGATCCGCGGTGAGCACCATCGTCGACAGGCGCACCAGCCCGATGAGCATCCAGCTGGTGCCGGCGATGTGGAAATTGGGCATGGCGGACAGGTGCGTGCTGCCCTCTTCCCAGCCCGCGTACGAGCCGTCGACCATCTCGCAGTGGCGCGCATAGCTCAGGCAGCCGTGCGTGAGCTGCACGCCCTTGGGCTTGCCCGTGGTCCCGCTCGTGTACATCTGCACGACGACCTGGTCGCGCTCGTGGGGACACTCGACCGGCGCTGCCTCGCCCGCCATGAGTCGCACCAGGTCGACGGGCGCGGCCGCGTCCTGCGTGGGAATGACCTCCGGTGGCGTGGCCAGCGTCGCGCAGGCCTTCATCGTCACGGGCATGAGGTCGGCATCGGCGATCAGCAGCGTCGCGCCCGAGTCCTGCAGCTGGTAGGCGACCTCCGGTGCCGTCAGGCGCCAGTTCAGGGTCACGATCACGCAGCGCGCGCGGATCGCGCCGAACAGCATCGGCAGATAGAGATCGCTGTTGCGGCCCAGGTAGGCCACGCGCGCACCGTCGACCATTCCCCGTGCGCGCATCGAGGCGCAGAACGCCCGCGTCATGCGCTCGAGCTCGCGGTACGTCATCTGCCGCGCGGCATCCGCGAAGATGATCGCGGCGCGATCCGGGCACTGCGCCAGCCCACGGCCGGGAATGTCGCCGACCCAGGGCAGCTGCGCGTCTTCCGGCAGCGGCCTGCCCTCCAGCCTGGCGTGAGTGGATCCGGTCATCGCGAACGTCCTCCTGACGGGTGTGCCCGAGTCTGCCGCAACTTCGCCGACCCGACCCGCCCACGACAATCCCCGACGGGGTGAGGCACGCGACTCTTTAGGGGAACGCCGCGCGCCTGGATTCATCATGGCGCGGATCGCGTTGCGCGCCGCAGATGCGGGGCAGGATGCGCGGGCCCGGCGCCCGCTCTCATGGGTGCTGCGCGCGCGGACGCCGGATTCGTCCCGGAGGATGGCCCGGATGGGTCCGGGCCATGGACGGCCTCAGGCCAGCGCGAGCGAGGAGCCCGCGTGACCCAGGCGACGCATCGCCTGATCCAGGCCCTCGAGCGTCATCGGGAACATGCGGTCCGCGCCGATCAGCTCCTGCACGATGCGTACCGAGGGCGAGTACTCCCAGCGCTGCTCGTTGTCCGGATTGAGCCAGACCAGCCGCGGGAACACGTTGCTCAGGCGCTGCATCCACACCGCGCCGGCCTCCTCGTTCCAGTGCTCGATGCTGCCGCCCGGCTGCACGATCTCGTACGGGCTCATCGAGGCGTCACCGACGAAGATCACCTTGTAGTCGGGCGTGTACTTGTGCAGCACATCGAACAGCGGAATGCGCTCGTTGTTGCGCCGCAGGTTGTCCTTCCACACGCTCTCGTAGATGAAGTTGTGGAAGTAGAAATACTCGAGATGCTTGAACTCGGTCTTGGCCGCGCTGAACAGCTCCTCGCAGACCTTCACGTGCGGGTCCATCGAGCCGCCGACATCCAGGAACAGCAGCACCTTCACCGTGTTGCGCCGCTCCGCGACCATCTTGATGTCGAGCCAGCCGGCATTTCGCGCGGTGCTGCTGATGGTGTCTTCGATGTCGAGTTCGTCGGCCGCGCCCTCGCGCGCGAATTTGCGCAGCCGGCGCAGCGCGATCTTGATGTTGCGCGTGCCCAGCTCGATGCTGTCGTCGAGATTGCGGAACTCGCGCTTCTCCCAGATCTTCACCGCCTTCTTCTGGCCGCCGGTGCCGCCGATGCGCACGCCCTCGGGGTTGTAGCCGGAGTTGCCGAAGGGCGAGGTGCCGCCGGTGCCGATCCACTTGCTGCCACCCTGGTGACGCTCCTTCTGCTCCTCGAGGCGCTTCCTGAGGGTTTCCATCAACTGGTCGAGGCCGCCGAGCGCCTTGATCTTCTCCTTCTCCTCCTCGGAGAGCAGCTTGTCGGCCTGCTTGCGCAGCCATTCCTCGGGAATCGAACCCAGCAGTTCGCCGGTGACTGCCTCGATACCCTTGAAGTAGGCGGCGAAGGCGCGATCGAAGCGGTCGTACTGCGATTCGTCCTTGACCAGCGCCACGCGCGACAGGTGATAGAAGTCGTCGAGCGAGAACACCGCGACGTGCTTGCTCAGGGCCTCGAGCAGGGTCAGGAACTCGGACAGCGAGCACTTGACGCCGGCTTCGCGGACGGTGAGGAAGAAGGTGAAGAGCATGGGGAGACTCCGGCTTTGCCGCATTCTACCCCCCGACCCCGGGCTGGCTCCGCGGCGCGCCGCCGGCATTGCCCTCGCCGGCACCCGCAGGCCGCCGACAGGACCGGCCGAGACTGCGCTTACCATGCATTGCATGCCCCTGCCCCGCTCCGGACAGATCCCATGATCGAACGCGATCTCATCGTTTCGGCGGAAAAGCATCTGTCCCGCCGGTGCCCGGTGATGCGACACCTGATCCGCACGCACGGCCCGAGCACGCTCGGCGCCAAGCGACGCGACCCCTTCCACATCCTGGCCAGTTCGATCATCGGCCAGCAGCTGTCGGCGCGGGCCGCGGACACCATCCAGGCGCGTGTGCACGCGGCGGTCGGCGTGCGGACCCGGCTCACGCCCGCCCGGCTGCTCGGCGTGCCGCCCGAAATCCTGCGCGCCTGCGGTCTTTCCGGCGCGAAGGTGAAATGGCTGCAGGCGCTGGCCACCAGCGTCGAATCCGGCGCGCTGGATTTCCGTCGCGTGGCCAGGATGGACGATGCCAGCGCGCTGGTCGCGCTCGATGCGCTGCCCGGTGTCGGCCGCTGGACCGCCGAGATGTTCCTGATCTTCGCGATGAACCGGCTCGACATCTTCTCGATGGGTGACGTCGGCCTGCGCAACGGCGTCAACCGGCTCTACAACGCCGGTGCGAAGCTCGACGAGCGCGCCACGCTCGAGGTGGTGGAGCGCTGGTCGCCGTACCGCTCGGTCGCCAGCTGGTACCTGTGGCGGCTCACCGAAGCGGACCTGCAGGCGTGGAGCTGAACCGCGGCGGCGCGCCGCGCAGCGCCGACGGCCGCTTTCGCAACCATCACCCGCGCCCGCTGCATGGCCACACCTCGCTGTTCGCCTTCCTGCGCGAGATGCGGCGACGGCCCTTCTCGCTGCCCGCGTTCGAGAAGGCCGGAAACGATCCGGACGGGCTCGCCGCAAACCGCCACCTCACCAGCTGCACCTGGATCGGCCACGCCAGCTTCCTGGTCCAGCTTGGCGGCCTGAACATCCTGACCGACCCGGTGCTGTCGCCGCGGATCTCGCCCCTGCCCTGGATCGGTCCGCGGCGCATCGCCCCGCTCGGCCTGGACTTCGACGAGCTGCCCCGCATCGACGTGGTCCTGATCTCGCACAACCACTACGACCATCTCGACGACGCCAGCGTGCGCCGGATCGCCGCGCGCGACGCGCCCGCCTTCGTGGTGCCGCGCGGGCTGGGTACCTGGTTCGCACGACGTGGCATCCACGCCGTCAGTGAGCTCGACTGGTGGCAGTCCACCACCGTGCACGGACTGCGCGTGCATGGCGTTCCCGCGCAGCACTTCTCCGGTCGCGGCCTGCGCGATCGCAACCGCTCGCTGTGGTGCGGCTACGTGTACGAGAAGGACGGCCAGCGGCATTACTTCGCCGGCGACACCGGCTACGGTCCCGATTTTGTGGCGATCGGTGCGCGCTTCGCGCCGATCGACCTGTCGATGATCCCGATCGGCGCCTACGATCCACGCGACTTCATGCAGGCGGTACACGTGAACCCGGAGGAGGCGGTACGCATCCACCAGGACGTCGGCAGCCGCCTGTCCCTGGCGATGCACTGGGGCACATTCCGCCTCACGCTGGAGCCGCTGGAAGAGCCGCCGCACCGGCTGGCGCAGGCGCTCGCTGCGGCGGGCATCGCGCCGGCGCACTTCCGCGTGCTCGCGCACGGCCAGACCCTGCTGCCGGCGACCGCCTGAAGCGCTTCTTCGCGCTGCAATCTTGCGCGGCAACACGGGGCGGATGCATGAGACGCTGGAACAGCGGCTGGCGGCATTTCCCGATACCGGCCTTGCGCTTGGCCACCCGGTGCGCGTGCGCTGGAACGCGCACGCCGTGCCTTTCATCGCGCGCAGGCCTTCCCGATCCTGATGGAGTTGCGTGCCGCCGCGCCGGCGCCCGGCGTCACTTCACCATCGCCCTCAGGCTGACATAGCCGGCCTCGCCCGGATTGATCGGGCGCGCGGTCTTCCAGCGTACGTGCGTGATGTCGTCGGCAGTGGCCGGGCGCGAATTCCCGTCCGTCCCGACCACGCGCAGTTCCTCCAGCGGACCGAAGCTGCGCCCGCGGTCGACCGACACCTCGAGCTTGGCCCCGACGCTGCGCGCGGCGTAGGACTGGTAGACCAGGTCGGCCGGGAGCGGATTGGTGATCACCACCTGCATCGGCTGCGGACCCGTATTGGAGTAGCCGACCTCGTAGATCACCTCGCTGCCGGGTCGCACGCTGGCGGCCGGCACGCGCTCGACGATGCGCTTGCCATTGGTGTCGACGCCCCAGCGTTCCTGGAAGACGCGGGTGCGCAGCTTGATGAAGTCGGGGGATGAGAATCCGAGCGGCGTCCACAGGACGAGCGCGGACATGAACAGCGCGAGGCTTGCTTTGGCGGCCAGCATGATGTCTCCCTCCTCCCGCTGTTCTTCTACCCCGCCCGCCGGCTTCCTCTTCGGGAATTCCGGCCCGGATCCAGATGGGCTGGGGGGATGAGGAGCTTAGCCGGAGCCGGGCGTCCGCCACATCCGGGAAATACCCTACCGGCGGCCCGGAACAGGGCCTGCGGGCGGAAGGATCGGGCCGCGGTCGCCCGCTGCGCGATAATGGCGGCCTGTCACCCCCGATCCGGAGTTTCCCGTGTCTGCCAACGATATCGTCATCGCCGCCATTGCCCGCACCCCGTTGGGGGGAATGCTCGGTGCCCTCTCATCCTTCTCGGCCGCCCAGCTCGGCGCCGCGAGCATCAAGGCCGCGGTGCAGCGTGCCGGGCTCAAGCCCGAGGACGTCCAGGAAGTGATCATGGGCTGCTGCCTGCCGGCCGGTCAGGGCCAGGCCCCCGCTCGCCAGGCCGCGCGCGGCGCCGGCCTGCCGGACTCCGCCGGCGCCACCACCATCAACAAGATGTGCGGCTCGGGCCTGAAGGCGGTGATGCTCGCGCACGACCTGATCAAGGCCGGTACCAACAGCGTGATGGTCGTCGGCGGCATGGAGTCCATGTCCAATGCCCCCTACCTGCTGCCCAAGGCGCGTGGCGGCTATCGCTACGGCCACGCCATGATGTACGACCACATGGCGCAGGACGGACTGGAGGATGCCTACGAGCGCGGCACCGCGATGGGCGTGTTCGCCGAGCGCTGCGTCGACCAGTACGCCTTCACGCGCGAGCAGCAGGATGCGTTCGCCGTCGAATCCCTGCGCCGCGCCAAGCTGGCCAACGAGGACGGCAGCTTCGCCTTCGAAATGGCGCCGCTGGAGATCGCCGGCCGGGACGGCGTCACCCGTATCGACAAGGATGAGCAGCCGGCCAAGGGCCGTCCCGACAAGATCCCGGCCCTGAAGCCGGCCTTCAAGAAGGACGGCACCATCACCGCCGCCAACGCCAGCTCGATCTCCGATGGCGGCGCGGCCATCGTCGTGATGAGCGGCTCCGAGGCCGAACGGCGCGGCATCAAGCCGCTGGCGCGCATCGTCGGTCACAGCACCCATTCGCGCCTGCCCGCGGAATTCACCGTCGCCCCGGTCCACGCGGTGCAGACCCTGCTCGACCGCCTCGGCTGGAAGGCGGCCGACGTCGACCTGTGGGAGATCAACGAAGCCTTCGCCGTGGTGACGATGGCGGCGATGAAGGAACACAAGCTCGATCACGCCCGCGTGAACGTCCATGGCGGCGCCTGCGCCCTCGGCCATCCGATCGGCGCCTCGGGTGCCCGTATCCTAGCCACCCTGGTCGGTGCGCTGAAGAAGACGGGCGGCAAGACCGGCATCGCGACGCTGTGCATCGGCGGCGGCGAGGCCGTGGCGCTGGCGATCGAGATGCTCTGAGCCGGGCGGCGCAGGCGCAAGCCTGCGCCGGGCACGAATCATGGTGCTGACCGGTGGGGTGCAAGGGCGCCCCACTGGCTCCCCCCGGAGGAATCACCATGAAAATGAAAGTCCTTGTATCGGCGCTGCTCGGCGCCACCGCGATCGCCGCGGCCTGCATGCTGCCGGCCCAGGCGCAGAGCCTGCGCATCGACGGTCAACCCTTCGTCCTGGTCGCCCCGGTCACGCCTCACGAGGAACCCGAGGCGACGCCGCCGGTCGACACCGGCACCTCACGCGACCAGCACGGCCTGCCGGCCCACGGCGCCTGGGGTACCGGTGCCACGGACCGGATGACGGCGATGAATCGCTGGGATTCGCGGCATGAACAGCCGCGCCGTCCTCGCCCGCAGCGGATGTACGACGGTTACTGAGGGGCGCAGGACGCAGGCAGGCAACACGCGACCGCTTCCTCCGCGCCACGCTCCATGGTCCATCGCATGGCGCGATGCAGGCCGCGGGGCCCTGTCGCGGTGAGGGGCGCGCGCCCGCGGCGGACACTGCCGCGCGGGGCCGACCGGCCGTGACGGCAGCCGCTGCTCAGGCCAGCTTGCCGTGGCAGTTCTTGTACTTCTGGCCTGAACCGCAGGGGCAGGGATCGTTGCGACCGACCTTGCGACCGTCGCGCACGAAGGTCTCCGCGCGCGCGGGTGCCGGCGCCGCCGACTGCGTCTGCAGCGGCCGTCCTGCGCTGCGCTGCGCTGCCGGCGCTGCCACCGCAGCGGCGGCCGTCGCCTCGGGCGCCGGGGATGGGTCCTGCATCGCGTCGGGGGCGTTGGCGTGCTGGAACTGCATCGGGCGCGCTTCGGCGGCGCGGCGCTTGGCCTCGATCGCCGCGACTTCCTCCTCGGTCTGGATCTGGACGCGGCCCAGCAGCGAGATCACCTCGTGCTTGAAGCGCGCCAGCATCTCGTTGAACATCGTGAAGGCTTCGCGCTTGAACTCCTGCTTGGGGTCCTTCTGCGCATAGCCGCGCAGGTGGATGCCCTGGCGCATGTAGTCGGTGGCGGCCAGGTGCTCCTGCCAGAACTTGTCCAGCACCTGCAGTGAGATCGCCTTCTCGAAGTGCTCGAGCACCGGCGCTCCGACCTTTTCCTTCTTGGCGGCGTACGCCTCGGCGAGCTGCTCGGCGATGCGCGCGCGCAACGCCTTCCCGTCGAGGCTGCCCTCCTTGTCGAGCCATTCCTTGATCGGCAGCTGCAGACCGAAGTCACGCTTGAGCGCGTCCTCCAGGCCTGCCACGTTCCACATCTCCTCGACCGATTGCGGCGGGATGTAGGCGTCCGTCACCGCGTCGATCACATCGCCGCGGATCTCCTCGATCAGCGGCGTGACGCGCTCGGCGCCCATCAGCTCGTCGCGCAGCTCGTAGATCGCCTTGCGCTGGTCATTGGCGACGTTGTCGTACTCGAGCAGGTTCTTGCGGATGTCGAAGTTGTGGCCTTCGACCTTGCGCTGTGCGGTCTCGATCGCGCGGGTGACCCAGCGATGCTCGATCGCCTCGCCCGGCTGCATGCCCAGCCCGGTGAGCATGGCGCGCATGCGGGGCGGCGTGAAGATGCGCATCAGCGAGTCGTCGAGCGACAGGTAGAAGCGTGAAGCACCCGGATCGCCCTGGCGGCCGGAACGGCCTCGCAGCTGGTTGTCGATGCGCCGCGATTCATGGCGCTCCGAGCCCACCACCAGCAGGCCGCCCGATGCGAGCACCTCGTCGTGGCGCTTTTGCCACTCGGCCTTGATCTTGGCCCGTGTCTCGACATCCTCCTCGGGGACCGCCTGCAGCTCGGCCTCCAGCGAACCCCCGAGGACGATGTCGGTACCGCGGCCCGCCATGTTGGTGGCGATGGTCACGCTGTCCAGCCGCCCGGCCTGCGCCACGATCTCCGCCTCGCGCTCGTGCTGCTTGGCGTTGAGGACCTCGTGCCGGATGCCTTCCTTCTGCAGCAGGGTGGAAAGCAGCTCCGAGGTCTCGATGCTGGCGGTGCCGACGAGGATCGGCTGGTGCCTGGCGTGCGCCTCCCGGATGTCGGCGACGACGGCGTCGAATTTTTCCTTGGCCGTGATGAAGATCTGGTCGCCGCGATCGTCGCGGATCATCGGGCGGTTGGTCGGGATCACCACCACCTCGAGCCCATAGATGCTCTGGAACTCGAAGGCCTCGGTGTCGGCCGTGCCGGTCATGCCGGACAGCTTCTTGTAGAGGCGGAAGTAGTTCTGGAAGGTGATGCTCGCCAGCGTCTGGTTTTCCTGCTGGATCTTGACGCCTTCCTTGGCCTCGATCGCCTGATGCAGGCCGTCCGACCAGCGCCGACCCGCCATCATGCGGCCGGTGAACTCGTCGATGATGACGACCTGGTCGTTGCGGACGATGTACTCGACGTCCTTGCGGTACAGGTGATGCGCACGCAGCAGCGCATTGGTGTGATGCATCAGGATGATGTTGGCCGCGTCGTAGAGGCTTTCGTCCTCGCCGAGCAGGCCATTGCCGCGCATCAGGCCCTCGAGCTTCTCGTGGCCGGCCTCCGACAGGTATACCTGTCGGGATTTCTCGTCGGCCCAGAAGTCGCCCTCGCCGTCCTCTTCCTTCTGGCGCTCGAGCTTTCGCTCGAAGGCGTTGATCTTGCGATCCAGCTCCGGATCGTCGTCGGGCGG
>CAMLNE010000007.1 GCA_946481265.1 uncultured Panacagrimonas sp.
GCCAATCTGCACGTGAGGCTGATGCTGGACTTCATCCTCAGCGGCAAGCGTCCGCTGGTGCGCTGACCTTCTGGACTCCCAACGAGGGCTGTTGGCCTTGCAGGCGGACGGCTTGGGAAAAGAGGTTGATGGCGCGCGCGACCCCTGCAGGTCGGCCGAGGCCGCATCGAAAATCTGCGGCGAGGGATTTGGTCGGGGCGACAGGATTTGAACCTGCGACCTCTTGCTCCCGAAGCAAGCGCTCTACCAAGCTGAGCTACGCCCCGACTAGGGTTTACTGCTAGCTGCTGCGGTTCGTTGCGAACCGCGTCAATTCCATCAGCGAATCGCGCCAGGCCGAAGCCGGTAAGTCGCGGATCGCTTCTCTCGCCATCTCGGCATGCCGCTCGGCGAGCGCGCGAGTGTAGGGGATCGCTCCCGTCCGTTCAACGATTTCGAGAATTCCATCGAGATCGTTGGCCTTACCCTCGCGGATCGCGCCGCGCACCCGCGCGGCTTCCGCGTCGGCCCCGCTGCGCATGGCATGGATCAGGGGGAGGGTTGGCTTGCCCTCGGTCAGGTCGTTGCCGACCGCCTTGCCGCTTTCTGCCGGATCGGCGACGTAATCGAGCACGTCATCGATCAGCTGGAAGGCGATGCCCAGTGCGTGCCCGTACGCAGCCATGCGCTTCTGCAGCTCGGGCGATGCATCCGCCGCGACAGCGCCCAGTCCGGCGGCGGCGGCGAACAGCACGGCAGTCTTGAGTTCGATGACGCGCAGATAGCGCGCCTCGTCAACGTCAGGATCGCCCTGGTTCATCAGCTGCAGCACCTCGCCTTCGGCGATGGCATTGGTGGCATCGGCCATGATCCGCATTACGGCCGGCCGGCCGGCATCAACCATCATCTGGAAGCTGCGCGAGTACAGGAAATCGCCCGACAGGACAGCGCCGGCGTTTCCCCAGACCGCATTGGCGGTGCGCCGGCCGCGACGCAGGTCGGAATGGTCGACGACGTCGTCGTGCAGCAGGGTCGCGGTATGGATGAACTCGACGACGGCGGCGAGCAGACGGGGCGCGGTTTCATCGCCGCAGCCAAGCGCGCGTGCCACGAGCAGGACCAGCGCAGGGCGCATGCGCTTGCCGCCGGCGTTCACGATGTAGCCCCCGATTTCGTTGATCAGGGCTACCTCGGAAGAAAGGCGGACGCGGATGACGGAATCGAGCCCGCGCATGTCGTCGGCAATTGGGGCCAGAAGGGTTTTGAGGTCCATGAGCGCAGGAGATCGAGGCGCGCGATGCTAGGGAGCCTGCTTCCCGCGGTCAACGAGGGAAGCGCCTGTGATTTTCGATTGACGATTCCGCAGGGCCCCCCTAAACTTCGCGACCTTTTTCAAGCCTGGCCGACACTTGGCGGGCAGCTGCGGGAGCAAACCAGCGATGTATGCCGTGATCAAGACCGGGGGCAAGCAGTACCGCGTGGCCTCGGGCGATACCCTGAAGATTGAAACCCTGGTTGCCGACGTCGGCAGCACCGTCTCGTTCGACGAGGTCCTGCTGGTTGGCGAGGGCGAGTCGGTGAAGGTCGGCGCTCCCGTGCTCGCCGGCGGCTCGGTGAAGGCGGAGGTGCTCGCGCACGGGCGTGGCGACAAGATTCGCATCGTCAAGCATCGCCGCCGCAAGCACTATCACAAGGAACAGGGTCATCGGCAGAACTTCACCCAGGTGAAGATCACCGAGATCGTGGCGTAAGGCAGGAGACATCAAATGGCACATAAAAAGGCAGGCGGCTCAACCCGTAACGGACGCGATTCCAAGTCCAAGCGCCTGGGCGTGAAGCGCTTCGGCGGTGAGCAGGTCATCGCGGGCAATATCATCGTTCGGCAGCGCGGCACCGAATATCACGCCGGGCTGAATGTCGGACTGGGCAAGGACCACACGATCTTTGCGCTCACGGAGGGCAAGGTGATGTTCCGTTCGCGTGGTCCCAAGAACCGCACGCACGTGGACGTGGTTCCGGCCTGAAACCCGCAGAGAATTCTCGATAAGGCCCCGAACGGGGCCTTTTTCGTATCCCAATCATGAAATTCGTAGACGAAGCAACCATCCGGGTCGAAGCCGGCGACGGCGGAAACGGCTGCGTGAGCTTCCGTCGCGAACGGGCGATTCCGTTCGGCGGGCCTGACGGTGGAGATGGGGGTGATGGCGGCAGCGTTTTCGCCGTTGCCGATCCCAACCTCAACTCTCTGGCCGATTTCCGCTTCAACCGCGTGTTTCGCGCCCAACGCGGCGCCAACGGCACCGGCTCGAACTGCCGCGGGGCAGGTGGTACGGATGTCGAGGTGCCGATGCCGCTCGGCTCCCTGATTTACGACATCGCGACCGACGAGTGTATCGGCGAGCTGACGCGTGCCGGTCAGCGCATCAAGATCGCCCAAGGCGGGTTCCACGGGCTGGGCAATGTGCGGTTCAAGTCGTCGACCAATCGCGCTCCCCGTCGCGCTTCGCCCGGCTCCGAGGGAGAGCAGCGCGAGCTGCGGGTCGAACTCTCGCTGATGGCGGACGTCGGTCTGCTGGGTCTGCCGAACGCAGGCAAGTCGACGCTGCTCGCCTCGGTGTCGGCCGCACGGCCCAAGATCGCCGATTATCCCTTCACTACCCTCTACCCGCAGCCGGGGGTGGTGTCGGTGGGGCCGCACAAGTCCTTCGTGATGGTCGACGTGCCCGGCCTGATCGAGGGGGCTGCCGAAGGCGCCGGCCTTGGAATCCGCTTCCTCAAGCATCTGAGCCGTACCCGGCTCCTGCTGCACCTGGTTGATGTGCTGCCGCTCGACGGCGCTGCACTGATCGACAACATCCGGACCATCCGCGAGGAACTGCGCGCCTTCAGCCCGATGGTGGCGGAGCGGGAGCAGTGGCTGGTGTTCAACAAGGCGGATCTGCTGTCCAAGGAGGCGCTGCAGGCGCTGGTCGCCGACACCCTGCGCGAGCTCCAGTGGACTGGGCGCTGGTTCGTCATCTCGGCCGTCACGCGTGCCGGCTGCGAGACCCTGTGCGCCGAGGCCATGCAATGGATCGAGGCGCAGGCTCCCCGGGAGCCGGAAATCGAGGCCGCCGCCGAACCGGGACCGACACCGGCGGCACCGCAGGACGATTCGACGACATGACGCGCGAGCAACTCAAGACTGCCCGGCGCTGGGTGATCAAGATTGGCAGTTCGCTGCTGACCGCGCGCGGTCAGGGACTCGACCACGAGGCGATCAGGGACTGGTGCGCACAGATCGCGGCGCTGCGCGCAGCTGGCCACGAGGTCGTGCTGGTCTCGTCGGGGGCGGTGGCCGAAGGCATGGCGCGACTCGGACTCAAGAAGCGGCCCGGCGTGCTGCACGAGCTGCAGGCTGCCGCGGCCGTCGGCCAGATGGGCCTGGTACGGGCCTGGGAACGAGGCTTCGAGACGCACGGCCTGCGTGCCGCCCAGATCCTGCTGACACATGAGGACGTGGCGGATCGTTCGCGCTACCTGAACGCGCGCGCCACGCTCAAGGCGCTGCTGGCGTTTGGTGTGGTGCCGGTGGTCAACGAAAACGACACTGTATCCACCGACGAGATCCGCCTGGGCGACAACGACACGCTCGGAGCCCTGACCGCCAACCTGCTCGAAGCCAAGCTGCTGGTGATCCTGACCGATCAGGAGGGCTTGTTCGACGCCGACCCCCGGCTCAAGCCGGATGCCCGACTGATCTCCCAGATCGCCGTATCGGCGCCCGAGCTGGCCGAGATGGCAGGGCACAGCAAGGGCGAACTGGGGCGCGGTGGGATGCGCACCAAGGTGGCAGCCGCGCGCATCGCCGCACGTTCGGGGGCCAGCACCGCGATTGCCTTCGGCAAGGAGCCGCGCGTGCTGGAACGGCTGGCGGCGGGCGAAGCCATCGGGACCTTGCTGCTGCCGGATGCGGAAGGCATGCCCGCGCGCAAGCGCTGGATTGCGGGGCAGATGCAGGCACGGGGAAAACTGTATCTCGATGCCGGGGCGGCAGCGGTCCTCAAGGCCCAGGGCAAGAGCCTGCTGCCGGTCGGCGTGAAGGGCCTGGAAGGACGGTTCGACGCTGGTGACGTGGTGATCTGCCTGGACCCGGATGGGCGGGAGATCGCGCGCGGGCTATCGAACTACTCGGCGATCGAGGCCGCCAAGATCCTGGGCGCGAAGCGCGGTGAACTGATGGAGCGGCTGGGCTATCCCGGTGAGACCGAGCTGATCCACCGCGACAACCTCGTGTTGTCCGCCTGAGCGGACGCCCAAACGCAAAGCGCGGGCTTCACGCCCGCGCTTTGCATGGTCCGCGCAGTCGAAGCTCAGGCCAGCGCGTTGATTCGCGCCGTCAGGCGGCTCTTGTGACGAGCGGCCTTGTTCTTGTGGATCATGCCGCGGTTGGCGTGGCGGTCCAGCACCGGGACCATGTCGGCATAAGCGGCGAGGGCGCCGGCCTTGTCCTTCGCGTCCACGGCCTTGACGACCTTCTTGATGGTGGTGCGGATCATCGAGCGCTGACCTGCATTGCGCGCGCGGGCCTTGACGGCTTGGCGGGCGCGCTTCTTTGCGCTGGCGGTGTTGGCCAAAAGGTAACTCCTGGTGAATCACTTCGTTGAGGGATATTCCCGTCCGAGGCACGCGATAATGCCGCGATCCCTGACGAAAAAAAGCGCGGTAGTATTGTGAGCCGCTTCTCCCTTGTCAACGCTCGCGGATTGCCACGCGCCTTGCCGCGAACCTCCCAATGTCCTCGTCGCGCCTCCTGAAATCGACCGGCGTCGTCGGCCTGATGACGCTGCTGTCGCGCATGCTCGGATTCGTCCGCGACATCCTGTTCGCCGCCTTCTTCGGTGCCGGCGCGGCGATGGACGTCTTCCTGCTGGCGCTGAAGATCCCGAACTTCGGACGCCGGGTCTTCGCGGAAGGGGCGCTGTCGCAAGCCTTCGTGCCGGTCTTTACCGAGGTCAAGGCCAATGGCCGCCCGGAAGAGGTGCGCGACCTGTTCGACGTGGTCGCCGGCACCCTGGGCGGCGTGCTGGCCCTGGTCACCCTGGTCGGCTGTCTCGGGGCGCCGCTGCTGGTCTGGATATTCGCACCCGGTATCGCAGCCGATCCCGGGCGCCATGCCCTGGCCACGGAACTTCTGCGCTGGACCTTCCCGTACCTGATGCTGATCTCGCTCACGGCACTGGCAGGCGCGGTCCTCAACTCCCACGGGCGCTTCGCGGTGCCGGCCTTCACCCCCGTGATCCTCAACCTCTGCCTGATCGGGACGGTCTTCGTCGACGCCGAGTCGGTGCGGGTGCTGGCCATTGGCGTGTTTGTCGCCGGCATCGTGCAGTTGCTGTTCCAGCTGCCATGGCTTGGGCGTCTGGGCCTGTGGCCGCGGCCGCGCTGGGGCGGCGGCGACGCACGCGTGCGGCGTATCGTGCGCCTCATGGCCCCGATCGTGTTCGGTTCCTCGGTGGCGCAGATCAGCCTGCTGCTGGACACGGTGATCGCCTCCCTGCTGTTCGCCGGCAGCCTGAGCTGGCTGTACTACGCCGACCGCCTGATGGAATTCCCGCTGGGGATCTTCTCCGTGGCGGTTGCCACGGTGATCCTGCCGAGCCTCTCGGCACAGCACGTCGCCCAGTCGACCGTGCGATTCAGCGCAACGCTCGACTGGGCGCTGCGCGTGCTGCTGGTGCTGGGCGTGCCGGCGACGGCCGGGCTGATCCTGCTGGCCGGCCCGCTGGTGAGTACGCTGTTTCAGCACGGCGAATTTGGCCTGCGTGATCTGGACATGACGCGCTGGGCGCTGATGGCGTACGCATTCGCGTTTCTCGGCATCTCGCTGGTCAAGGTCCTGGTGCCGGCCTTCTATGCGCGCCAGCAGACCGGAACTCCGGTCCGCTACGGCGTGATTTCCCTTCTGGTGGGCATGGCCACCAGCCTTGTGCTGGTCGGCCTGGGACTGCAGTTCGACTGGACGGCGCCGCATGTCGCATTGGCCTGCGCCACCTCGGCCAGTTCCCTGCTCAATGCCGGACTGCTGTACCGGCGGCTGCGGCGCGATGGCGTCTACCTGCCGGCTCCGGGATGGACGGGCTTCCTGCTGCGTATCGGCGCCGCCCTGCTGGTGATGGGGCTGCTGGTGGCCCTTGCGACGGGCCCGCTGGAGACCTGGACGGCCGCGCCGCTGCTCGAACGCGCGGCTCGGCTGCTCACGCTGATCGCGGTGGCGGCAGGGAGCTATTTCGCGGTGCTGTGGATCTGCGGCATGCGGCTGGTGCATTTCCGTGCGCAGACCTGAGGACAGCGCGCTGGCCGATATACTTCCGCGATGACCGAGCCCCTGCGCATCGAACTGGTTCGCGGCCTGCATAACCTGCGTCCGCGGCATCACGGCTGCGTGCTGACCGTGGGCAAGTTCGATGGCATGCATCGTGGCCACCAGGTGCTGCTCGAGCGTACGCGTGACCATGCGCGGCAGGCCGGCGTTCCGGCCGCGGTACTCAGCTTCGATCCGTCGCCGCGGGATTATTTCCATCCGGATCGGGTCCTGCCGCGCATCAGCACCTTGCGCGACAAGCTGGCCGCCCTGCAGCGCCACGGCATCGACAGGCTGGTCCTGGTGCGGTTCGACCAGCGGATCGCGAGCATCGCGCCCGAGGATTTTCTCGAAGACGTCCTGCTGGCGCGGCTCGGTGCCCGGGCGCTGATCGTGGGTGACGACCTGCGCTTCGGCCGCAATCGCGCCGGTGACATCGAGTACCTGCGCAGCCGATCGGACGAGCTGGGCTACCAGGTGATCGCCGTCGATACCGTCCTGGTTGGCGGCGAGCGCTGCAGTTCGAGCGCCGTACGCGAGGCCCTGGCCGCCTGCGATTTCCCACGCGCCGAGCGTCTGCTCGGCCGGCCCTACCGCGTCACCGGCCGCGTCCGGCATGGCCTGCGGCTGGGGCGCAAGCTCGACATGCCCACCGCCAATATCGCGATCCGCAAGAACCTCGCCGTACCGTTCGGGGTCTACGCCGTGACCGCGAGCGAGGGGTCACGAACCTGGAAAGGGGTGGCCAGCCTGGGTATCCGCCCCACGCTAAACCTCACCCGCTGCCTGCTGGAAACCCACCTGTTCGACGCCAACGTGGACCTGTACGGGAAGGTGCTGGAGGTCGAATTCCGTCACTTCCTGCGACCCGAACTGCGTTTCGGGTCGATCGACAGCCTCAAGGCGCAGATGCACGAGGACGCAGCCTCGGCCATACGCCTGCTCGACTCCTGAACTCATTCGCGACAACCGTGGATTACAAGAACACGCTGAATCTGCCGGAAACCCCTTTTCCGATGCAGGCCAACCTCGCCCGGCGCGAACCTGAATTCCTGGCCCGCTGGGAAGCCGAGGCGCTGTACGCGCAGGTGCAGGACGCCACGCAGGACGGCGCGCCGTACCGCTTCGTCGACGGCCCGCCCTATGCCAACGGCGACATCCACATCGGGCATGCGGTCAACAAGGTGCTCAAGGACATCATCGTCAAGTCGCGGCGCCTGTCCGGCCGCTTTGCACCGTTCACGCCAGGCTGGGACTGCCACGGCCTGCCGATCGAGCTGCAGGTCGAAAAGAAGTTCGGGAAGGTCGGCGAGAAGCTCGACGCGGCGGCGTTTCGTGCCAAGTGCCGCGAGTACGCGCAGGAGCAGATTGGCCGCCAGCGCGCCGACTTCAAGCGCCTGGGCGTGCTGGCCGACTGGGATCGGCCGTACCTGACGATGGACCCGCGCTTCGAGGCCGAGCAACTGCGCTGCCTGTCGAAGATCGTGGAGCGCGGGCACGTCGTGCGTGGCTTCAAGCCGGTGCACTGGTGCCTGGACTGCGGCTCCTCGCTGGCCGAGGCGGAGGTCGAGTACGAGGACAAGAAATCCTTCGCCATCGACGTGAAGTTCCTGGCCGCCGATCCGGCCGATCTCGCGCGCCGTTTCGGCGTGGCCGATGCCGGCGACGCCGGATTCGTGATCTGGACGACGACCCCCTGGACCCTGCCGGCCAACCGGGCCATCGCCGTCAACCGCGAGCTGCGCTACGCACTCGTGCGCACGCGGAAGGCGGGCATCGTGATCGTGGCCGCTGACCTGCTCGACGGCGTGATGAAGCGCTGGGACGAGCAGGGCGAGGTGCTGGGCACGGCCGACGGCGCCGAGTTGGAAGGCGCAGGCGCACGGCATCCGTTCGCGGATCGCGTGGTCCCGATCATCTGCGGCGAGCACGTCACGCTCGAGGCCGGCACCGGCCTGGTTCACACGGCGCCCGCGCACGGCGTGGAGGATTACGTCGTCGGCCTGCAGTACAAGCTGGCGGTCGACAACCCGGTGCAGTCGACGGGCGTGTACGCGGCGAACACGCCGCTGGTCGCCGGCCTGCACGTGCGCAAGGCCGAGGAGCCGATCCTTGCAGCGCTCGAGGAGCGCGGTGCGCTGGTCAAGCGCGCCACGCTCAGCCACAGCTTCCCGCACTGCTGGCGCCACAAGTCGCCGCTGATCTTCCGCGCCACGCCGCAGTGGTTCGTGTCGATGGATGAAAAAAACCTGCGGCCGCAGGCGCTCGCCGCGATCGCGCAGACCCAGTGGATCCCGAGCTGGGGCGAAGCCCGCATCCGCGAGATGGTGGCCGGCCGTCCCGACTGGTGCATCTCGCGCCAGCGCACCTGGGGCGTGCCGATGGCCGTTTTCGTGCACCGCGAGCGCCAGGACCTGCACCCGCACACCGGGGCACTGCTCGGTCGCATTGCCGACAAGGTCGAGGCCGAAGGGCTCGAAGCCTGGTTCGGCTCGTCGCCCTCCGACTGGGGCGTCGACGAGGGACAGTACGAAAAGTGCCCGGATACGCTCGACGTGTGGTTCGACTCCGGCGTTGTCCACCAGTGCTGGTTCAAGTCGCTCGAGCCGGAGCTGCTCGACGCGCAGGGCGTCGCGCCGATCGGCGATCTCTATCTCGAAGGCTCCGATCAGCATCGCGGCTGGTTCCAGTCCTCGCTGCTGACCAGCACCGCCATGTACGGTCGCGCGCCCTATCGTGCCGTGCTCACGCACGGATTCACGGTGGACGAGCAGGGCCGCAAGATGTCCAAGTCGCTCGGCAACGTGGTTGCGCCGCAGCAGGTGACCAAGACCCTGGGCGCCGACGTGCTGCGTCTCTGGGTGGCGGCCAGCGATTATTCCGGGGAGATTGCGATCTCCGACAAGTTGCTCACGCGCATGGCCGATGCCTATCGGCGCATCCGCAATACCGCGCGCTTCCTGCTCGGCAACCTGCATGGCTTCGATCCGCGCAGCGATCTGCTCGCGCCGGAGCAGATGGTGGCGATCGACCGCTGGGCCGTCGCGCAGGCGGCCGCACTGCAGGCCGAACTGGGCAAGGCCTACGAGGACTGCACCTTCCACGTCGTCTACCAGAAGCTGCACAACTACTGCGTCGTCGATCTTGGCGGCTGCTATCTGGACATCCTCAAGGACCGGCTCTACACCACCGGCGCCAGGAGCCTGCCGCGCCGCTCGGCGCAGAGCGCGATGTGGCACATCCTGGAAGCGCTGGTGCGCTGGATCGCGCCGGTGCTGTCCTTCACCGCGGACGAGATCTGGCAGCTGATGCCGGTGCGCAGTGGCTCGGTGTTCTCGCAGCGCTGGCACACGCTGCCGTCGGCGGGCGATGCGGCCGAGGGGCTTGACTGGCCGCGCCTGCTTGCAGCCCGGGAGGCTGTGCGCAAGGCCTTGGAAGGGTTGCGCGCGGGCGGGCAGATCGGCTCGGGTCTGAATGCGCAGGTGCGCCTGTTCGCCGACGGCGAACTGGGCGCCGCGCTGCGTGCGGTCGGCTCCGAGTTGCGGTTCTGGTTCCAGACTTCGGAAGCCGACGTCGAGGTGCTGGATCAGGCGCCTGCCGACGCGCAGCGCTTCGAGCTCGAAGCGGCCGGGACGCTGGCCTTGCTGGCGGCGCCCAGCGCTCACGTGAAGTGCGAGCGCTGCTGGCACCAGCGACCGGATGTCGGCGTCGATGCGGGACACCCGACGCTGTGCGGCCGTTGCGTGGACAATGTGTCCGGCGCCGGCGAATCGCGTCGGTACATCTGAGAATCCGAAAGGGACCCCGGTGACCTTCAAGCTCAACAACGTTCACTGGCTCTGGATTTCAGCTGCGGTGATGCTTGCCGACCAGATCACGAAACAGCTGGTGATCCGCAGCATCGAGCGCTTCGAGACGATCACCGTGCTGCCGGTCCTCAACTGGGTGCACATGCAAAACCGGGGGGCGGCCTTTTCCATGCTCAGCCAGATGCCACCGTGGTTCTTCGTGCTGCTCGGTGTCGCGGTATCAGTGGGCATCCTGGTGTGGATGCGGCGCAACCCGCACGGGCAGCGGTTGCTGGCGGCCGGCCTGGCCCTGATCCTGGGGGGGGCGCTGGGCAATGTGATCGATCGCGTGCGCCTGGGCCACGTCACCGATTTCGTGGATTTCCACGTCGGCAACTGGCATTTCGCAGCGTTCAACGTGGCGGATGCAGCCATCACCGTAGGTGCCGGTCTGCTGATTCTCGACATGGCCGTGCAGTGGTGGAGTGAACGGGCGGCCAGAGGGACCGTAGGTGAGGGGCCGCTACCGTGATGGAAATCCTGCTCGCCAACCCTCGCGGATTCTGTGCCGGCGTCGATCGCGCCATCGACATCGTGCAGCGCGCCCTCGACGTGCTCGGCGCGCCGATCTACGTGCGTCACGAGGTCGTGCATAACCGTTTCGTCGTGGACAAGCTGCGGGCGCAGGGCGCGGTGTTCGTCGAGGAGGTCGACGAGATCCCCGCCGGCGCCACCTGCGTCTTCTCCGCGCACGGCGTGTCGCAGTCGGTGCGCGAAGCGGCCCTGGCCCGCGGTCTCACCGTGTTCGACGCCACCTGCCCACTGGTGACCAAGGTCCACATCGAGGTGAAGCGCTATTCGCGCGAAGGTCGCGAGGTGGTCCTGATCGGCCATGCCGGGCACCCCGAGGTCGAAGGCACGATGGGCCAGTTCGACGACGCGCCGGGCGGCTGCATCCACCTGGTCGAGACGCCGGATGATGTGGAGAAGCTCGAGGTGCGCCAGCCGCATCGGATCGCCTACGTCACGCAGACCACCTTGTCGACGGAGGACACCGCGCGCGTGGTCGACGCGCTCAGGGCGCGCTTCCCGGAGATCCTGGGGCCGCGCAAGGACGATATCTGCTACGCAACGACCAATCGTCAGGACGCGGTCAGGGAGCTGGCCGCCCGGTGCGACGCCCTGCTGGTGGTGGGCTCGCGCAACAGCTCGAATTCCCACCGCCTGCGTGAACTGGCGCAGACGCGCGGCACGCCGGCCTACCTGATCGACGGACCGGAAGATATCCAGCCGGAATGGATCGAGGGACGTCGATGCGTAGGCGTCACGGCCGGTGCCAGCGCTCCCGAGGTGCTGGTCCAGCAGGTGGTCGCGCGGCTGAAGGCATTCGGCGGCAGCGATGCGCAGGAGGTGCCGGGCCGCAAGGAAAGCATCGTCTTCGTGCTGCCGCCCGCGCTGCGCAGGGCGGTCAAGAGCTGAAGCCTTCGGGCGCTCGCCACATCCTGATCGCGGATCCCGGGCAAGGCCGCGCAAGTCATGGGCCACGCCTTGGGCGCGCTGCCCGCTGAGGGGACCTATCTGTTAGAATTTCCTCGCATTTAGCCCCCCGAAAACCTCAACGATCCGGACCGGTCCTCGACCCGTCCGAAGGGCAGCGTGATGACCGATTTTGCAAAGGAAGTCCTCAGCGTCAATCTCGAGGACGAGATGCGCCGTTCCTATCTGGATTACGCCATGAGCGTGATCGTGGGGCGCGCCCTGCCGGATGCGCGCGACGGGCTCAAGCCGGTGCACCGGCGAATCCTGTACGCGATGAGTCAGCTGAACAACGTCTGGAACCGGCCGTACATCAAGTGCGCGCGCGTGGTCGGCGACGTCATCGGCAAGTACCACCCGCATGGTGACAACGCGGCGTACGACGCGCTGGTGCGCATGGCGCAGGGTTTCTCGCTGCGCTACCCGCTGGTGGACGGGCAGGGCAACTTCGGCAGCGTCGACGGCGATCCGCCGGCGGCGATGCGCTACACCGAGTGCCGCATGGCGCGGGTGACATCGGAACTGCTGGCGGATATCGATTCGGACACCGTCGACTTCATCCCGAACTACGACGAGAAGGACGTCGAACCGGTCGTCCTGCCCACGCGCATTCCGCAGCTGCTGGTCAACGGCTCGGCCGGTATCGCGGTGGGTCTTGCGACGAACATTCCGCCGCACAACCTTTCCGAGGTGATCGACGGCTGCGTGGCGCTGGTCGACAACCCCGACATCGACCTCGCCGGTCTGATGAAGCTGATCCCGGCGCCCGATTTCCCGACCGCCGGGCTGCTGCTCGATGCGCACGGGCTGGCGGACGCCTATGCCACCGGCCGCGGTCGCATCGTGCTGCGCGCGCGCACGCACTTCGAGGACGTCTCGGCCGATCGCCAGGCCATCATCGTCACCGAGCTGCCCTACCAGGTGAACAAGGCGCGTCTGCAGGAGCGCATCGCTGAACTGGTCAAGGAGAAGAAGCTCGAGGGCATCACCGAGATTCGCGACGAGTCCGACCGCGAAGGCATGCGCGTGGTCATCGAGCTCAAGCGCAACGAGAACGCCGAGGTCGTGCTGAACAATCTGTTCCAGCACACCAGCATGCAGGTGACCTTCGGCATCAACATCGTCGCGCTGGAGGGCGGCCAGCCCAAAACGATGAATCTCAAGCAGCTGCTCGAGATCTTCGTGCGGCACCGTCGGGATGTGGTCACGCGGCGTACGCGTTATCTGCTGCGCGAGGCGCGCAAGAAGGCGCATATCCTCGAGGGCTTGGCCGTTGCGCTGGCCAACATCGACGAGATGATCGAACTGATCCGGAACTCGCCGAACTCGGCCGAGGCCAAGATCGGCCTGATGGGCCGCAACTGGGATGCGGGGCTTGTCACCACGCTGCTCTCACGCGCGGATGCCAGCGCCTCGCGTCCCGAGGATCTGGCTGCGGAGTTCGGCATCGTCGAGGGCGGATACCGCCTGAGCGATGCGCAGGCGCAGGCGATTCTCGACATGCGCCTGTCGAAGCTCACGGCGCTCGAGTCGGACAAGATCCACGAGGAATTCAAGGAACTCCTCGACGCCATCATCGACTACCTCGCCATCCTGGGTTCCGAGGCACGACTGCTGAAGGTGATCCGCGAGGAGCTGCTGGCCGTCAAGGAGCAGTACGGCGACGAGCGCCGCACCGAGATCACCAACAGCGCGCTCAACATCGCGCACGAGGATCTCGTCACCCCGATGGACATGGTGGTGACACTGTCGCACGAGGGCTACGTCAAGACTGTTGCGCTGGCGGAATACCAGGCGCAGCGACGTGGCGGTCGCGGCCGCATTGCCGCGAACAACAAGGATGAGGATTTCGTCGATTCGCTGTGGGTGACCCACACCCACGACTGGCTGCTGTGCTTCGGCTCCACCGGCAAGGTCTACAAGTTGCGCGTGTTCGAGCTGCCGACCGGTTCGCGCGGCTCACGCGGCAAACCGTTCGTGAATCTTCTGCCGCTGGAGCCGGGCGAGAAGATCAGCGCGGTATTGCCGATCAAGTCCTTTGGTGTCGAGGAGGATGAGGCGGAGGCAATCGCCCCCGAGGCCGGGACCGAAGAGCGCAGTCGTGGGCCGTACGTGTTCATGGCTACGCGCCTGGGAACCGTGAAGAAGACGCGGCTTTCCGCCTTCGCGAACATCCGTTCCAGCGGCATCATCGCCGTCGATCTGCGCGTGGATGACGCACTGGTGGGTGTTGCGCTCACTGACGGCAGCAAGGACATCCTGCTCTTCAGCAATGCCGGGCGCGTGATTCGCTTCAACGAGGCCGATGTGCGCAGGATGGGCCGCAACGCTACCGGCGTACGTGGCATGCGGCTGCTCAAGCGCAGCGAGGGCGGGGCGGAAGAGTCCCTGGGTGACGACTCCGCGGTACCGGACACCGAAGACGGCGACGAGGCGATGCCGGGCGCCGGTGAGGGTGCGCAGCTGATCGCCCTGATCGTCGCCGATGGCGGCGAGATCCTGACGGTTTCGGAGCACGGCTACGGCAAGCGCACGCCCATCGATCAGTTCCCGCGGCGCGGGCGTGGGGGCCAGGGCGTGATCGCGCAGGCCCTGTCGGACAAGACGGGGAACCTTGTCGGTGCCATCGAGGTCAGGGACGGTGACGAGGTGATGCTGATCTCGGGGGCGGGCATCCTGATTCGCTTCAAGACCACCGACGTGCGTACCATGAGCCGGAACACGCAGGGTGTACGCCTGATGCGCCCGGATGACGGTGATCGCCTGGTCGGCATCGACCGTGTCGAGGCGGACGCCGGAGACGAGGCAGCAGACGAGAACGAGGACGGCTGAGAATTTCATGACGCGCCACGCGGACATCATCGCCACCAGCAGCACGGCAAGCGCTATCTGCGCGGGCCGGCTGTGGCGTGTCGATCGCTGTCGGCGCTCGATTCGCAGCCTGCGCCGCCTGCGGCCTGGCACCGGGGCGCTGCTCGAAGGCTAGCTGCCCCGGCCCTGACGCTTCCCTGCGGGAAGCCAGGTCCGGGGGACGTTTTTGTCATTTCATCCCATTGCCGGCGCGTCGCGCCGGTCTCCCACGATTCCCGCTGCGGATGCGCGTTCTTCCCTGGAAGCCGGCATCCCTGTACCGCACCGTCCAAAGGATTCCACCATGAAAACCCCCGATTCCGCGTCGTCCGCGAAGCCGGTCCAGCCGCTCCTCAAGATCGCGACCGAGCACCATGGCCGACTGCGCAGTGCCGCCGAGCACGCGCTGGACGTCTCGCCCCTGGTTGCACAGCACCTGCTGGACGAGATCGACCGGGCGGAGCTCTGCCCTCTGGACCACCTGCCTGCGACGGTCGTCGGCATCGGCTCGCGCGTCCGCTATCGCGACCAGCGCACCGGCCGCGAGACGGTGGTCATCCTCGTCTGGCCCGGTGAGGCCGATCTGGCCACGCGCAAGGTATCGGTCCTCAGCCCCATCGGGGCGGCGCTGATCGGCCTGTCGGTCGGCCAGCACATCGAATGGTCGGTGGAGGATGGTCAGGTCCACGAACTCGAAGTCACCGACGTGTCGCGCGACGAGGCCGCGCAGGCGTCTTGAGATGAGCGGTCCATTCGCAAATGCCTGAGGGCTCTGATCCTTGCCGATCGAGCCCTCCGGCCTGGACTGAACGCTGCATGAGCCGGAAGTGCGGGCTGGCAAGAAGGCTTACTCATACGCGGCGCGACTGCTCGACCGCACCCGGGTTGATTCACTGCAATCGCCGATGGACAGATGGCGCCTCCGCCCCGATGCGATCGCGCTGATCAGTGGTCCGCAATACAGGTCGGGCCAGGCCCCAATCTGTCGTTGCGCATGGCGTCAAAAATCGCGTCAAAGCTGTCGTGTCGACGGCGACGTCCAGCAAGCAGACGCATCAGACCTTTTCATAACATGTGCTGTTATGGTCAAATGCGCGCAATGAATTTCAGCGTGCATTTCGACACCCAGACCGTTGCCCGTCTCAACACCGCCGTGGAACGCGTCGGGCTGACGCGCAATCGCATCATCGTGCGCGCAGTCCAGGAATGGCTGCTCAAGAACGAAGCGGAAGAATGGCCGGAGGATCTGCGCGATCACTGGCGCAATCCCGCCCCGGAACTCGGAGCGGGCGCGGTCGACTTCGAATACTGGCAGCCGGCAGCGGCGCCATCGTCCCGATGAAATACCTGCTGGACGCCGGCACTCTCTCGGCTGCGCTTCGTGGCCGTCTTCCCGTGGTGCTCAAGTTGGCCGGACTCGGGCCGGGCGAAGTGGCGATGTCGGTGCTCAGCCGGATGCAGGTCGAGATCGGCCTGCGCAGCCGACCTCGCGCCCAGGCGCGCTACGCCCGTCTCCTGCGCAGCCTTGCCGAGACCGTCCGGGTCCTCGAATTCGGCGATGCCGAGGCCGGACAGGCCGCAACACTTGGGGCCTATCTCGAGTCCGGCGGTGAGCACATCGGGCTGATGGAACTGATGCTCGCGGCCCAGGCGATGACCCACCGCTACACCCTGGTCGTGGAAGACGTCACGCCCTACCGGATCGTGAATGGCCTGAACGTGGAGAACTGGATCGGCAAATCGAGCTGATTCAAGTTCATAATCAACATCAAATTAACTATTTAATATATTGAAATGACTAGAATAGTAAATTTCAGTGCGGGGCCGGCAACGCTCCCGCTCAAGGTCCTCGAACAGGTCGGGGCGGAGCTTCTCGACTGGCGTGGGTCGGGCATGTCGGTGATGGAGATGTCCCATCGCGACAAGGAATTCATGAGCATTGCCGCAGAAGCCGAAAAGGACCTGCGCGAAATTGCCGGGATCCCATCGAACTACAAGACGCTCTTCATGCAGGGCGGAGCGACCGCGCAGTTCTCGCTGATCCCGCTGAACCTGCTGCGTGGCAAGGCCGGCGCCGACTACGTGCTGACCGGCGACTGGAGCAAGAAGGCGGCCAAGGAGTGCGGCAAGTACGGCCAGACCCACATCGCCGCCAGCGGCGAGGCCGGAAAGTTCACCGCCATTCCTGATCGCGCGGAGTGGAAGCTGGATCCCGACGCCGCCTACGTGCACATCACCACCAACGAAACCATCCACGGCGTGCAGTACCAGTCCACGCCGGACACCGGGGCGGTGCCGCTGGTGGCGGACATGTCCTCGGACATCCTGTCGCGCCCGCTGGACGTGTCGAAGTTCGGCCTCATCTACGGCGGTGCCCAGAAGAACATCGGCCCGGCCGGCGTCACGATCGTGATCGTGCGCGAGGACCTGATCGGCAATGCCGCGGCGGTCACGCCCAGCGTGTTCGACTACAAGTCCGTGGCGGACAACGGCTCGATGCTCAATACCCCGGCCTGCTTTGCTTGGTACGTGTCGGGCCTGGTGTTCAAGTGGATCCGCGACGAGGGTGGTCTGGCGGCGGTCGGTGCGCGCAACCAGCGCAAGGCCAAGCTCCTGTACGACTACATCGACTCGCAGGATTTCTACCGCAACCCGGTCGCCAGGGCGGACCGCTCGTGGATGAATGTGCCGTTCACGCTGGCCAAGGCCGAACTGGATGCGGATTTCCTCAAGGGGGCGAAGGCCGCCGGCCTGAGCGGCCTGAAGGGACATCGTGCGGTTGGCGGCATGCGCGCCTCGATCTACAACGCCATGCCGGAGTCGGGTGTCGCGACCCTGGTCGACTACATGAAGGAATTTGCGCGCACCCGCGGCTGAGAAACCTCGGGAGCGGGGCGTCGGAATCGCAAGAGAGTCGATTCCTCCTCCCGAACGACCCGATTCCGCGATGGCCCATTTCTGCTTCCCGATTCCCGGTCTCACCTCATGTTCAAGATCCAGACGCTGAACAACATCTCCCTGCTCGGTCTCGAACGCCTGCCGCGCGAGCGCTACGAGGTAGCCAGCGAACTCAGTCATCCGGACGCCGTGCTGGTGCGCTCGGCCGACATGCACAAGATCGAGATCCCGGCCTCGGTCAAGGCGATCGGACGTGCCGGCGCCGGCACCAACAACATCCCGGTGGCCGCGATGAGCAGGCGCGGCGTGCCCGTCTTCAACGCCCCCGGCGCGAACGCCAACGCGGTCAAGGAGCTGGTCCTGGCCGGCATGCTGCTGGCGGCGCGCAACATCGGTGCGGCACTCGATTTCGTGAAGAAGCTCGATGGCGACGACCGGGCGATGCACGAGGCGGTGGAGGCGGGCAAGAAGAAATTCGTCGGCTTCGAACTGCCGGGCCGTAGCCTGGGCGTGATCGGCCTGGGCGCCATTGGCGTCAAGGTCGCCAACACCGCGATCGAGCTGGGCATGGAGGTCTGGGGCTTCGATCCCGCCATGACCGTGCAGAACGCGTGGAAGCTCGATGCGCGCGTGCGCCAGGCGCTGTCGGTGGACGACCTGATGGCGCGCTCGCAGTTCGTCTCCGTGCACGTGCCGCTGCTGGACGCCACCCGGGGCCTGGTCAACGCGGACCGTCTCAAGCTGCTCAAGAAGCGCGGGGTGGTGCTCAACTTCGCGCGCGACGCCATCGTGGACGAGAAGGCGGCGATCGAGGCGCTCAATGACGGCAGCCTGCACGCCTATGTCTGCGACTTTCCCTCGAACTCGCTCAAGGGCCATCCGCGTGTCATCACCACCCCGCACCTGGGCGCCTCCACCAACGAGGCGGAGGACAATTGCGCGGTGATGGTGGCCGACCAGCTCCGCGAGTTCCTCGAGCACGGCAACATCACGAATTCGGTGAATTTCCCCGAGGCGATGCTGCCCTTGCTGCCAGGCAAGACCCGCCTGGCCATCTCCAACGCGAACGTGCCGAACATGGTCGGCCAGATCTCCACCACCCTGGCCAGCCATCGGCTCAACATCGCCGACCTGCTCAACAAGTCGCGCGGCGACATCGCCTACACCCTGGTGGACATGGATTCCGGCATCCCGCAGCCGGCGGTCGACGAGATCGCCGCCATCGAGGGGGTGCTCAACGTCCGCGTGATCACCGGCTAGGCGCGCCGACGCGCGGTGCCCCGCCTGCGCTCGCAAAAGCAGCAGGTTGCATCGCCAAGGGGCCTTTTGTTGGACAATACGGCTTTCCTCCCAGGCCTTCGTCGATGCCGGAACTTTCACTTCAGGACGCACGCACGCAGATCGATGCGCTGGACGACCAGATCCAGCGTCTGATCTCGGCGCGCGCGCGCATCGCCCAGGAAGTGGCGCGGATCAAGCAGCGCCAGGGCGACACGGGCGATCACTACCGGCCGTCCCGCGAGGCCGAGGTGCTGCGTCGCGCGATGGAACGCAACAGCGGTCCCGACGGTGGGCCGCTGACCCACGAGGCGATCGGGCGCCTGATGCGCGAGATCATGTCGGCCTGCCTGTCGCTGGAGTCGCCGCTGACGGTGGCCTATCTCGGGCCGGAAGGCACGTACACGCAGGCGGCCGCACTCAAGCATTTTGGCGACGCCGTCACCGCGCGTCCGCTGGGGGCGGTGGACGAGATCTTCCGCGATGTCGAATCCGGCGCTGCCGACTACGGCGTGGTGCCCGTCGAAAACTCCATCGGCGGCGTGGTGACCCACACCCTCGACGCCCTGGTCCACACCAAGCTGCGCATCTGCGGCGAGGTGATGCTGCCGGTGCACCATCACCTGCTGTCCCGTGAATCCTCGCTGAGCGAGGTGAGCACGGTCTACGCCCATCCGCAGTCCTTCGCGCAGACGCGCAAGTGGCTTGACGCGCGACTGCCAAAGGCCGAGCGCGAGCTGGTGTCGAGCAATGGCGAGGCGGCGCGCATCGCGGCAAAAGGGGGCGGTGCGGCGATTGCAGGACTGCCGGCCGCGCGCCTGTACGGGCTCAACATCCTGGCCTCGAACATCGAGGACGATCCCGGCAACACCACGCGCTTCCTGATCATCGGCAAGCACGATCCGACCGCAACCGGGGCGGACGTCACCTCGCTGGTGGCCACCGCGCACCGCAACCAGCCGGGCGCGCTGTTCGCGCTTCTGCGCCCGCTCGCCGACAGCCAGATCGACATGACGCGCATCGAGTCGCGGCCGGTGCGCGGCTCACCGGTGCCCGACTACTATTTCTTTATCGACTTCGGTGGCCACGCCAGCGAACCCAGGATTCACGCGGTGCTCGAGCAGGTCCGCGCCAATTCCGCCTTCTTCAAGATCCTGGGGTCATACCCCAAGGCGGTGATGTGAACGAGCGACGCGCCCGCGCCTGATCCCTGGTTGTTCCATGCCTTCCGTGGCAGCAAGCCTCCTGGTAACCCATGTCGACCCCACCTTCCACTGACCTGACCCGCAACGCCCTGCCCGGAATCCTGGGCCTGGAGGCGTACACGCCGGGCATGCCGATCGACGAACTGCAGCGCCGCCTCGGCGTGGCCGACGTCGTCAAACTGGCGTCCAACGAAAACCCGCTGGGCATGAGCCCGCGCGCACGCGAGGCACTGGCCGGTGCCGTGGCCCGGGACAACCTGGCGCTGTACCCGGACGGCAGCGGTTTCCGGCTCAAGCAGAAGATCGGCGCCTACCATGGCATCGAACCCGAGCGCATCACGCTCGGCAACGGCTCCAACGACATCCTCGAATTCCTCGCCCGCATCTACGCCGGGCCGGGTCGTGCGGTCATGTTTTCCGACTACGCCTTCGCGGTGTACGAGATCGCGACCGAGGCGCAGAACGCGGAGGCGGTGCGCGTGCCCGCGTACCCGGCCGATCATCCGGACATGCCCTACGGGCACGATCTGCAGGCGTTCGCACGCTGCCTGCGCGAACGTTCCGATGTCAGCCTCGTGTTCCTGGCCAACCCGAACAATCCGACCGGGACCTGGGTCACGCCGGCCGAGATCCTCGCTTTCCTGGAGCAGGTGCCACCGCACGTGATCGTCGCGCTCGACGAGGCCTACTGGGATTACCAGGACGTGGCGCTGCGCCCCGACGCGCGGCCCTGGCTGGACCGGTTCCCGAACCTGGTCGTCACGCGGACCTTCTCCAAGATCTACGGCATCGCCGGTCTGCGCGCCGGCTACGCGTTGTCGCACGCCACCGTGGCCGACCTGCTCAACCGCGTTCGCCAGCCTTTCAACAACAACAGCCTGGCCTTGCTGGCCGCCGAACTGGCGCTGGAGGACCAGGACTTCGTGCGCCGTTCGGTGGAACTCAACACCGCGCAGCGCGCACGCCTGGATCGCGAGCTCAAGGCGATGGGCCTGCGCGTGCTGCCCTCGCAGGCCAACTTCGTGACGGTGGGCTTCGCGGGCGACGCCGGACCCATCCACCAGGGTCTGCTCGAACGCGGACTGATCGTGCGGCCGATGGGCAGCTACGGCCTTCCTTCCTTCCTGCGGGTCACGGTGGGCACCGAGGCGGAGAACACCCGCTTCCTGGCCGCGCTGAACGACATCCTGAAATCGGCGTGAACCGGGTCGCCATCATCGGGCTGGGCTTGATCGGCGGCTCGCTGGCGCGGGCGCTGCGGGCGGCCGGCCTCAGCCAGCAGCTCACCGGCTACGACCCTGACCCGGTCCAGCGCACGCGCGCGGTGGAACTGGGCGTCATCGATCGGGCTGCCGCGAGCGCTGTCGAGGCGGTGGAGCAGGCGACGCTGGTGGTGCTCGCCGTGCCGGTGCTGCATACGCGGGAGGCGCTCGATGGCGTGCGGTCGGCACTGCTGGCCGGCGCAATCCTCACCGACGTGGGCAGCACCAAGGTGTCCGTGCTCAGGGACGTGGCCTGCGCCTTCGGCAGCATTCCGCCCCGCTTCGTTGCCGGCCATCCCATCGCCGGCACCGAAAAGAGCGGGGTGGCCGCCTCGAAGGTGGACCTGTTCCGCGGCTGCCGCGTAGTGCTGACCCCGCACGCCGACCAGGATGCGTCGGCGCTGGCGACGGTACGCCAGATGTGGGAGGCGATCGGCTGTCGCGTGGTGGAGATGGAGGCTGCGCGCCACGACACCGTGTTCGCCGCGACCTCGCACCTGCCGCACGTGCTGGCCTACGCCTTCGTCGACATGCTCACGCGACTGCCGAACGCCGACGAGATCTTTTCCCACGCCGGCGGTGGCTTTCGCGACTTCACGCGCATCGCCAGCTCCAGTCCCGAGCTATGGCACGACATCGTGCGGGCCAACCGTGGCGAGGTGACCGGTCTGCTCGAACGGCAGATCGGCGAACTGCAGGAACTGCTCGGCCTGATGAAGGACGAGTGCTGGCAGGATCTGCTGCACCGTTTCGAGCGCGCCCGCGCGGCGCGCGAGCGGCACCTCTCGCACATCGAGTAGGGGCCAGGCCAACCATTCGCCGCGCGCTGGCGCGGCCGTCGGTGCGAGCGCATCGACGCCAGACGCCGGAGGGCGAATCCACGTGAGCGGCACCCAACTCCTCAACTGGACCGTGGCACCAGGCGGCAAGCCGACCGGCACGGTGCGCGTTCCGGGCGACAAGTCGATCTCGCATCGCTCGATCATGTTCGGATCGCTCGCGCAGGGGGTCACCGAGGTGACCGGCTTTCTCGACGGCGAGGACTGCCTGCGCACGATGGAGGCCTTCCGGTCCATGGGCGTGCGGATCGAGCGCCTGAGCGACACGGCGTTGCGCGTGCACGGGGTCGGGCTGCAGGGGCTGGCCGCTCCCGCGGCGCCGCTGGATCTGGGCAACTCGGGCACCTCGATGCGCCTGATGTCGGGCCTGATGGCGGGCCAGCGCTTCGAGAGCATTCTGGTCGGCGACGACTCGCTGTCGCGCAGGCCGATGAAGCGCGTGATCGATCCGCTGTCGCGCATGGGCGCGCGCATCGACGCACTGGATGGCCATGCGCCGCTGCATATCCATCCGGTCGACCACCTGCAGGGCATCGCACATGTCTCGACGGTGGCCAGTGCCCAGGTCAAGTCCTGCGTCCTGCTGGCCGGCCTGTACGCCCGGGGCGAGACCTCCGTGACCGAGCCCGAGGCCTCGCGCGATCACACCGAGCGCATGCTGCAGGCCTTCGGCGTGGAGCTGGACGTGAGCCCGGGCCGCGCCGCCATCCGTGGCGGCCAGACCCCGACCGGCACCGCCATCCCGGTCCCCGCCGACATTTCCTCGGCTGCCTTCTTCATGCTCGCCGCGGCGATCGTGCCGGGCGCGGAGCTGCTGCTGCGCGATGTCGGCATCAATCCCACGCGCACCGGCGTCATCGACATCCTGCGCGCCATGGGCGCGAGCATAGAGCTGCTCGATCCGCGCACCTTCGGCGGCGAACCGGTCAGCGATATCCGCGTGCGCGGGCAGGGCCTGCGCGGCATTGCGGTCGACCCGGCACTGGTGGCCTCGGCCATCGACGAGTTTCCCGCCGTCTTCATCGCCGCGGCCTGTGCCGAGGGCGAGACCCTGGTGACCGGTGCAGAGGAGCTGCGGGTCAAGGAGTCCGACCGCATCCAGACCATGGTCGACGGCCTGGTCGCACTGGGCATCGAGGCCGAGGCCACCGCCGACGGCGCGCGGATCCGGGGCGGTCAGCTGCGGGGCGGGCAGATCGATTCACATGGTGATCATCGCGTGGCGATGTCCTTCGCCATGGCGGCCCTGCGATCGAACGGGCCCATCCGCATCCTGGATTGCGAGAACGTGGGCACCTCGTTCCCGCGTTTCGCCGAGACCGCCGCCGCCATGGGGCTATCGATCGAGCGCTGACGGCGCTCCCTTCCCGGTAGCAGGTCGGGCGACCGCGATCAGCTCTCAGCGAAGGCCGGACTTTGCCAGTTCGGTCGCACCGGACCGGTAGGGCGTACCGTCGTGCAGGCGGCGCTCGCGGACCTGGTAGCCGTCGGCCAGCAACAGGTCCGCAGGCTGGTCGTGTCGCGTGCGGACCTGCATCAGGTCCAGCAGCGTCCAGTCCAGCACGTCGGTCTGGTAGGGACGCTGTTCGAGTTGTGCCTTGCGAGCGGCGTCTGGCGGCTGCGAAATCCACAGCAGAAGGGGGACCACCTGGCCCGGCTCGTCCGGCGAGTGGCCGGTGAAGTTACGCGTGTGGCCGACTTCCTCGGCGTGGTCGGAGGTGTAGAGCCAGGCGCCGCTGGAGGTGCCCAGCGCTTTGCGGAAGTCCGTGTAGAGCCGGCTGATCACCTGGTCCTGGTAGAGCATCACGTCGTCGTACTGGTCGCGCTTGAGCCGAAGCCAGGGCGGCCGGCCTTTCGCGGCAAGTTCACGGTCGACCTCATCGAAGCTGGATTCGAAGTGCCGCAGCTCGTCGGGACAGCGCAGGTCGTAATGCGCATGGGCACCCATCAGGTGGGCGATGACCAGCTTGCGCGGCGCCGGATCCTCCAGCGCCGCCTTCCACTCCGGCAGGATGCGCTCGTCCAGGCTGCGATCGTTCACCGCACCGCCCTTGTTGAGCATGCGTTGAACGTCGGCCTCCTCGGCGAAGCGCGTGCTGATGTAGCGGTCGTGCTGGTTGCTGATCCAGAACACCTTGTAGCCCGCCTCCCGTGCCAGCATCAGGACGCTCGGCAGCGCCTCCTCGTTGAGGGCGTCCCGCAGCGAAAGCGGCGTCAGCATGTGGCGCAGCGACGACACGGTGCTGGCGGCGGCCGAGATGACGTCGCGGAACACCAGCATCTCGCCCGCATGGCGGGACAGTTCGGGCGTCGTTTCGCGGGCATAGCCGTAGAGCTGCCAGTTCCAGCGGCTGGTGCTCTCGCCGATCACCAGCCCCACGGTGTGCCGCTCCGGGCCGGTATAGGTCGGCTGCCAGTCACCAAGCTGCGCACGCGCGATTTCGCGCTTGCTGCGAAGCGTCTCGACATTGGCCCGGAACTCTTCCACGGTGGCTGCCTGCACCGGCCAGAACACCAGCGGATTGGCGCGCCGCACAGTGGGGTGCAGGTGCAGCAGGGCGAACACCAGGCCCGCTGCGATCACGCTGCGCCGCCGTGACGGACCGTGCGCCGGATCGGGGCGCGTGGCGACGAACAGCAGCACCGCCAGCACCGACAGCTGCAAGGTGTAGGTCCCGAGCAGGCGCCAGTAATTCATCAGGAACTCGGCGGACTCGTCGCCGTTGGTGTTGGAGACCGCCTCGATGACCAGTGCCGCGTCGGGACGGCTCTTGTACACGGTGATGAGGAACGCCTTGACGCCCAGGTCGGCGACGAAGGCGAGATTCCAGGCCAGGGGCAGCCAGCGCGCGCGCGCCGTGCCTCGACTGAACGCGGACAGGACGTGCGCTCCCAGGCAGTAGACCAGGGCCGCTTCCGCGGTATCGCGCCAGCCCAGTTTCATCAGGCCGTAACCGCAGACGACCAGGATGGTGCCCGTGAATGCGGGATGACGACGCGCTGCGACGATCATCCGGCGCATCGCATCTGCGGGCACGGATCGCGTGCAGTCCTCCCAAGCATCGACAAGACGGCGGGTAAGGGAGGCTGCACGTCGTCTCATGAGGCCAGGCGTCCGTCTTTCCAGATGAAGGGAACGGGCCTGGAACGCCCGTGCGGATGCGTTCTGATTAACGTCGAGGCGGTGAACCGCGCATGAATCCCGCTGCCTGGCTGCGCCGGCCGCGAACCGGCGTCCGCGGGCATGCACGCTCCTCCGAAGGGCTGCGTGTGCATTGCCGGTAAAAGGCGGACTTCCATGCGGACGCGAACGATGAACTCGGCGAAGGGATTCGGATTGATGTCGACGTGGGCCATCGTCCGGGAATCCCGGGTCCGCAGCGCCCGCCCGCGATATTCGCCAACTCGAAGGGCGGCATCAACTGCCTGCATTCGGTCCGCGCGCAAGGGAAAGACCGGGCCGGACCCCGCGCTGTTTTCCGGACGGGCGAAACAGGTCTGATGGCCCTGCGTCGGCGGCCGACCCGGTTGGAGGCCGACCGGAAAATATCCGGCAGCCCGTCGTCGACGGGCTGCCGGATGCGGCGCTGCCCGGCTACGCGGCAGCGCGCAGGGGCAGGGACTGGGCCTGCGGCGCGGAGTCGAACTGCAGCACGCCGTCGTCGATCGGCTCATCCAGCAACATCGGCCGGTCCAGCTCGTAGTTGTGCCTCACCACCCAGGGTGCCTTGCCACCCTGGCGCATGATCTTCTGCTTGCCGCGCTGCACGTAACCGGAGCGCAGCGAACCGAAGATGGATTCGTCGAGCGTGCAGTTCTCGCGATCCACCGGCGTGGCCACTTCCAGGCCCTTCTGGTCGAGATGCTTGATCAGCCGGCAGACGTAGGCAGCAGCCATATCCGCCTTCATCGTCCAGCTCAGGTTGGTGTACCCGATGATCGCCGCGAGATTGGGCAGGCCCTCGATCAACGTGGCCTTGTACATCTTGCGGTCCTCGACATGCTGGATCTGGCCGTCCACGCGTACCTCCATCCCGCCGAAGGTCTGCAGCTGCAGGCCGGTGGCGGTGACGATGATGTCGGCCTTCAGTTCCTGGCCGGACTTCAGGCGGATGCCGTCCGGCGTGAAGGTTTCGATCTGGTCGGTGACCACCGAGGCCTTGCCGCTGCGCAGCGCGCCGAACAGGTCCCCGTCGGGAACTGCGCAGAGGCGCTCGTCCCAGGGGTTGTAGCGCGGCGTGAAGTGCTTCATGTCGAACTCGGGACCCAGCTGGCGGGCGACCGCACCCTGCAGCATGCGGCGCATCGCCCTCGGCCAGCGCTGCGCAGCCTTGTAGCTCCAGCGGTAGAACTTGAGGTTGCGTATGCGCGTCAGCCTGTGGGTGACCGATTCCGGCAGGAATTTCTGCAGGACCTCGGTGATCCGGTCGTGATTGGGCAGGCTGAAGACGTAGGAGGGGGAACGCTGCAGCATGGTCACCTGCGCGGCCTTGTCCGCCATCGACGGCACCAGCGTCACGGCGGTGGCCCCGCTGCCGATCACGACCACGCGCTTGCCGGCGTAGTCCAGGTTTTCCGGCCAGAACTGGGGGTGGATGCGGGTGCCCTTGAACTGCTCGATGCCCGGGAATTCGGGAAGGTAGCCGGCGTCGTAGTTGTAGTAGCCGGTGCCCATCACGACGAAGCGGGCGGTGACCTCGCGGGTCTCGCCGCTGGCCTCGTGCAGGGCAGTCACGGTCCAGCGCCGGCGTGCACTCGACCAGTCGGCGCGCTGCACCTTGAGGCCATACTGGATCTTCCCGTCCACGCCGAACTCCCGCGCGGTGTCACCGATGTACTGACGGATCGAGGGGCCGTCGGCCAGCACCTTGAGGCTGCGCCAGGGGCGGAAGCCAAAGCCGAACGTGAACATGTCCGAGTCCGAGCGGATGCCGGGATAGCGGAACAAATCCCAGGTTCCGCCCAGCGCCTCGCGCCGCTCCAGGATGGTGATGCGCTTGTCGGGGCATTCCCGGCTCAGCTGGCAGGCCATGCCGACACCGGACAGACCGGCGCCGATGATCAGCACGTCGTAGTGGGGAAGATCCATCGTCCGTTTTCTCCTTGGGCATTTTTTCCGGGAATCATGTCCGGACCTCGGCAGCGGGGCGCCGCCTCGATACGGCTCATCCTGCGCCTCGTTGGAGCACCGTACTTGATCGGACGCGCGGAATATTTGACGCTGCGCGCGGAACCGGGGGAGACAGGCAGTGGCCGGCTACTACGTCCGCAGCGCGATTCTGGTCGGCTCGATCCCGCTGATGGCGGAGCGGGGCGGTGATGCCCTGGCCCTGGCCCATGCGATCGGGATCGATGCATCCGCGCTGACCGACCCGGATATCCCGGTTCCGGCAGCACTGGTGCTCGACTTCTACGAGCGTGCCGCGCGGTTGATCGACTGCCCGACCTTCGGCATGCGCATGGCCGCACGCACCGGCATGTCCGTCGTCGGGCCGCTCTGGATCCTGCTGCGGCAGGCGCCGACCCTGCGCGAAATGGCCGAAGACCTGGCTTCGCACTTCGAGCTGTATACCAGCGCCGCGATCGTCCGGGCGCGGCCGATCGGCCAGGACCTGCTGCTGACCTGGGAGGCCGCGGCGGATGTGGGCTCGGCCGAGATGCAGATGGCCGAATTTTCGCTGGCGGTGATCTGCGGTGAGCTGCGCCGCCATGCTCCCTCCGGCTGGGAGCCGGCCTCGGTGCGCTTCCGGCATGCGGCACCCGCGGACCGGACTCCGTTGCGCCGGGTGTTCGGCTCGAACCTGGCCTTCGATCAGCCCGAGAACGGCATCCTGATCGAGCGTGCGGTGCTCGATCTGCCGCTGC
>CAMLNE010000008.1 GCA_946481265.1 uncultured Panacagrimonas sp.
GGTGCGCTCGAAATCATGGAAGCGCGTCGCGGAGTCCATGACGCCGCGGCGGATCGAGCGGCCCGCGTTGTTGATCAGGATGTCGACGTGGCCGAAGTCCTGCAGCACCTCGGCCGCCATGCGGTCGATGTCCTTCATGTCGGACAGGTCGCAGGGATAGACGAAGGCCTCGCCGCCCGCCTTCTCGATGATCGAGCGCGTCTGGTCGAGTTTCTCCTTCGTGCGCGCAACCAGGAGCACCTTGGCACCCGCCGCCGCCAGCTTCTTCGAGGTGTGGAAACCGATGCCGCTGGATGCGCCCGTGACCAGCACGACCTTTCCCGTCAGCTTCTGCATCTGGCGCTGCGACACCTTCACGTCCAGGTCCAGGAACAGCTCCCAGTACTGCCACAGCTTGTCCACGTAATCGCGGACGTCGGGGCAGCGCAGGCCGGAATCCTTCAGCGCGGCGCGCGCTCGACGATCGTCGAACACCGCCTGGTTGAAAGCGTAGCCGAGTACCGACAGCGGCACGCCGATCGCGTCGGCGACCTGCCTTTTCGTGCGCTCCGGAACGGCGTTGCGCAGGCGCTTGGCCAGCGGCTTCATTGCGCGCGGAAGCTTCGGCAGGTTCATCCGCTTGACGAACTCGGGGCCATGCGCGGCCTCGAGGAAAGCCTGCAGCAGGTCGCCGACGCTCGGCGAGTTCGTCTGCATCAAGTGGAAGCACTCGCCGTCGAGTCCCGGCTTGTGGGCGATCGTGTCGATGGCGGCTGCCACGTAGTCCACTGGGGCGATCGCAACCTTGCCGCCCTCGATCCCCAGCAGCGGCAGCCATTTGGGCACGCGATAGCTGATCTGGCGGATCGCCTTGGCGAAGTAGTACGGGCCGTCGATCTTGTCCATCTCGCCGGTCTTCGAGTGCCCGACGACCACGCCTGGCCGGTACACGCGGAACGGAACGTGCGCCTCGCTGCGCACGATCGCCTCGCTCTGGTACTTGGTCCGGTAGTACGGGTGGGAGATGCTCTGGCCTTCGTCGAACATGTCCTCGGTGAACTTGCCGACGAAGTCGCTGCCCGCTACGGCGACACTCGACACATGGTGCAGCACGACGTCGCCGCCAAGGTCGTTGGCAAAGTTCACGACATTGCGCGTGCCCTGGTTGTTGACGCGATCTGCGGTCGCGTCATCCATGTTCATGTCGTACACGGCGGCGAGGTGGAACACGTGCTGCATCTTGCCCTTGAGCTTCTTGAAATCCTCCGCCGACACCAGTCCCGGCGTCGTGATGTCGCCTGTGATGATGTGCAGTCTCGAAAGCGCGTCGCCGTAGCGTTCCGCCATGTCCTCGAATTTCTCGCGCGAGGACTCGCGCACCAGCGCGTACACCTTGGCGTCCTCGCGAGCGAGCAGACGCTCGAGCAGGAACTTGCCGATGAAACCGGTGGCACCGGTGACGAGGTAATTCATGAAGGTCTCCGCGGGAGCGTCCGTGTCGTGACGGCGCCTAGTGTAGACGCGCGGATAAGTCGGACTCGGGTGTTTCGCAGCGTCTGTGCAGCGCCTCGATCCGCTCTTGAACAACCATCGCGCAAGCGCCCGTCACCGTAGGTGACGCGTCGCGCTTCAGGCCTGGCCGCGGCTGTCGTTGCGCGACACGACGATGCCGCCCAGCACGTATTCGACCACTTCGCGCATGAGCTCCTCCGGCTGTGCCGGATGATCGCGGTGATACCAGTTCGGCACATGGGCGAGCACGCCGAGGATCATGGCAGCGACCAGATCCGGATCCGCCGCGCGGAAATGGCCTTCCTTCTGACCTTGCAGCACGATCTTGCGGATCACGGCGAAATTCTTCTTCGGTCCCTCACGCGCCCAATCGCCGATCACGCCTTTCATGCGCACGAGATCGCGGTTGAGCAAGGCGATTTCCAGCGGGTGCCGGAGAATCACTTCGACACGCGACCGGATGAACTGCTCGAGCCTTTCCACCGCCGTACCTTCCGCGGAAAGATCAGCCTCGTTGTCGAACAGGCTGCGCACGTTGTTGACCAGGCGTGCGTAGATTTCCTCTTTCGAATCGAAGTAGTGATACAGGCTGCCCTTGACGATGCCGGCCGCCTCCGCGATGTCGCTCAGCTTGGTACCGGAAAAGCCCTTGCGCCACACCACCTCGACCGCGATCTTCAGGATTTCCTCGTCGCGCGACAGGTCGCGTGCCACGGCGCGTCCCAGCCTCGGGCGGCCACGCCGGCGGCCCGTGGCGGTCTCTCGCAGGATGGCGCCAGGAGAAGAAGGCAGACGTCGCTCCGTTGCTTCCGGCGTCGGGTTCGACGTGGACCTCTCCTCCGCTTCTGACGCAGCGGGATCGTGAAGACTGACGACCTTCGGGTGATTCATCGGCATCATCCAACGAGAACGTGGGCTGGCATAGAAGACGAGAGCCGGTTCGAATGGATGGTAGCGGCTTGGGGGTGCTGGAAAACAGCCGTCGGCGCCCCGAAGCCGCGCCGATCAGCGCCCCACGGCCGCAGACTGCGGCCGCCGATCGACGACCCGTGGCGACGCCATTCGACGTGCACGCTCAGATGTCCAGGTTGCCGACCTGCAGGGCGAAGCGCTCGATGAATTCGCGTCGCGGCTCGACCTGCTCACCCATCAGCGTGGTGAACATCTGGTCGGCTGCAACCGCATCCTCGATCTGCACCCGCACCAGGCGGCGGTTGGTGGGATCCAGCGTGGTCTCGTGCAACTGCTCCGGGTTCATCTCGCCCAGGCCCTTGTAACGCTGGATGCCCAGACCGCGCCTGGCTTCCGTCGAAAGCCATGCGTAGCATTGATCTATGTTATTGATTAATAATGATCTTTCACCGCGACGGATCTGCGATCCCACGCCGATCAGGCGCGTGGCGGTTTCACGCAGCGCGGCCATTCGGCGGTAGTCGCCCCCGGTGAAGAAGTCGGCGCCGAAATTGATGGTGTGCTCGCTGCCGTGCAGGCGCCGCACGACCTGCAGGGTTGGGCCATCACTGCCGATCGCGGTGCGGACCCGATGGTCGCCCTGGTGGTTGGTGTGATTCAGACGCGCATTGAGGTCCTGGCCCCAGGCTTCCAGCGCGGCCATCTCGGCCGGGATCGAAGGCAGGACGAACAGCGCATGGAGCACGGTGGCGTCGTAGCGCCGCGAAAGGCGTTCGATGCTGCTGGTTACCTCGGCATATTCGCGGATCAACTCCTTCAGCCGGTCCGAATCGATCGATCCACCGTCAGCAGTGACCAGTTCCGTCCCGTTGAGGGCGGACCTCAGCAGCCATTCCGACAACTCGCGATCGTCCTTCACATAGGCTTCCTGCTTGCCCGACTTCAGCTTGTACAGCGGCGGCTGGGCGATGTAGATGTGACCGCGTTCGATCAGCGTGTACATGTGCCGATAGAAGAAGGTCAGCAGCAGGGTGCGGATATGCGCGCCGTCGACATCGGCATCCGTCATGATGATGATGCGGTGGTAGCGCAGCTTTTCGGGCTTGAATTCGTCCTTGCCGATCCCGCAACCAAGCGCGGTGATCAGGGTGCCGACCTCGGCCGAGGACAGCATCTTCTCGAGGCGCGCCCGCTCCACGTTCAGGATCTTGCCCTTCAGCGGCAGGATGGCCTGGAAATGACGGTCACGTCCCTGCTTCGCCGAGCCTCCGGCAGAATCGCCCTCGACCAGAAAAATCTCTGATTTTGCAGGGTCTTTCTCCTGGCAATCGGCCAACTTGCCAGGCAGACCGGCGATATCGAGCACGCTTTTTCGGCGGTTCAGTTCCTTGGCCTTGCGGGCCGCTTCCCGGGCACGAGCCGCTTCCACCACCTTGGCCGAGATGATCTTGGCTTCACGCGGATTCTCTAGGAGGAACTCCTTCAGCTTGTCGCCGATCGCGGCCGAGACCGCCGGCGTGACCTCCGAGGAGACCAGCTTTTCCTTGGTCTGGCTGGAGAACTTCGGATCCCTCACCTTTACCGACAACACCGCGGTCAGGCCTTCGCGGGGGTCGTCACCGATCATCGTGATCCTTTCCTTCCTGGTGATCCCCTCGGATTCCAGGAAGTCGCCGATCACGCGGGTCAGCGCATTGCGGAAACCCGTCAGATGGGTGCCGCCGTCCTTTTGCGGAATGTTGTTGGTGAAGACGAAGACGTTCTCGGTGTAGCTGTCATTCCACTGCAGCGCCGCCTCTACCAACACACCGTCCTGTTCGGCGGAGATGTTGAGGATCGTCGGATGGACCGCGGTCTTGGCCCGGTTGAGAAACTCCACAAATGCCCGGATGCCGCCCTTGTACTCGAAGACGTCTTCGCGACCGCTGGCTTCTTCGCGCAATACGATGCGGACGCCGGAATTCAGGAAGGACAGTTCCCGCAGACGCCTGGCGAGGATGTCGTAGTGGAATTCCAGGTTGGAGAAGATCTTTGGACTCGGGTGGAAACGCACCGTCGTACCACGTTTCTCGGATGGCCCCACGGCGGCCAGCGGAGCTACCGGCTCGCCGAGACGGTATTCCTGGTGGTAGTGGACGCCTTGCCTGTGAATATCCAGGAGAAGCACATCGGACAAGGCGTTGACCACGGAGACGCCGACACCGTGCAAACCACCGCTAACCTTATAGCCCGACCCGCCAAATTTACCGCCGGCGTGCAGGATGGTCATGATGACCTCGGCCGCGGAGCGCCCTTCTTCCTTGTGGATATCCGTGGGGATACCGCGGCCGTTGTCCTGCACGGAAACGCCGCCATCGCTGTGCAGCGTCACGCTGATTTCGGTGCACCAGCCGGCCAAGGCCTCATCGATCGAGTTATCGACGACCTCGAACACCATGTGATGGAGGCCAGTTCCATCGTCGGTATCGCCGATGTACATGCCGGGCCGCTGACGAACCGCCTCGAGTCCCTTCAGAACCCGAATGGAGGATGAGTCGTAATCGCCCTGGATGGCCGAGTTCGTATCGGTGGTTTCTTCACTCATCGAAGCTTTTTCCGTCTACTCAATGAAGCTTGCTCAGGGCTCGAATTGTCCCATGTTCCACGTGGAACATGCCCAGATCAGCGCCGGCGAGCCCGACCGGCACTTCAAACGCCGTAACGAATTTCTGCCCTTCGTAGGCAGCCAAACCTTTGATCAGCCGCTCCTGGATTTCAGGGGCGAGCTCAGAAGCGAAATCGTCCAGCAGAAGAACCGGTGCGACGACCCCGCGGCGAATCAGCAATTCGGCCTGCGCCAATACCATTGCCGTTATCAGCAGCTTTTGCTGACCCCGGCTCACCCAGCCTTTTGCCTTTTGATCCTTGAACCGGATCTTCAATTCAGCCCGGTGCGCTCCCTGGACGGTGATTCCGAGCCGTCGATGCTGATCGAGGTTCCGATCCAGGACATCCCGGAGCGAGTCACCTTCAGGCCAGCCTTGCATCCACTCGCAGTGAATCTGGTCAGTTCCCAGCAGCCGCTCGCCCCAGCTGCGTAGGCCTGATTCGGTGCCCGCGATGTGGACACGGCGCATTCCGGTCAGTTGCTCGGCGGCCTCGACGATATCGTCGTTCCAGGCTTGTACCGCCCGGTCGTCCAACGCTGCTCGCAGCGCGCCATTCCGTTGCTTGAGCGCTCGCTGGTACCGCCGCCACACCTCGAGAAAACGATGTTCCACGTGGAACACTCCCCAGTCGACAAAGCTCCGGCGATACGTCGGTCCCTCTTCCAGCAACCGATGCACGCCCGGATCGATCAGCTGCAACGGCATGGCACGGATGACGTCGGCGATTCGGGCAGAGCGTTCCTCGTCCAGTCGGATGTCCATTCCGTCTCGGCTCCATCCCACGCCGATCCGCCGGGTGGATTCGGCAATTGCCAGTTCCACGAAGACACTCCATTTCGGGTGCTCTGGTCCATGGATTTCGGCCATGGTCTGAGCCCGGAAACTGCGGCCCCGCCCGGCCAGAAAGAGCGCCTCGAGCAGACTGGTCTTGCCCGAGGCATTGCTGCCGACAATGAGATTCAGCCTGGGGTGAGGTCGGATTTCCAGGCTGCGGTATAGGCGAAGGTTTTCGCCCCGAAGGAGGGCGACCACCATCTCAGAGCCGCATCGGCATGATCACGTACTTGCTCGACGGATCACCCGACTGGTAGACGAGACCACTCGAATCGGAGTTCTTCAACTCGAGCACGATTTCGGCACCTGGAATGACGCCGAGGGCATCGAGCAGGTAATTCACGTTGAACCCGATCTCCAGTGGCTCTCCCGCGTACCCGACCTCGACCTCCTCCTCCGCTTCCTCATGCTCCGGGTTATGGGTCTGCAGTTTCAGCAGGCCTTCCGACAACTGGAGCCGGACACCGCGAAACTTCTCGTTGGACAGGATCGCCGTGCGCGCCAGTGAACGCCGCAGGGTTTCGCGATCCGCGGTGACGCGCTTGTCTCCGTGCTCCGGGATGACGCGCTCGTAATCCGGGAAGCGGCCGTCGATGGTCTTCGTCGTGAGTCGCACCACGTCGATATCGATCTGCACCTGGCCCTGACCGAGGACCACCTGAATATCGGCGTCGCTGTTGTCGAGCAGGCGGTTGAGTTCGAGGACGGACTTGCGCGGCAGGATCGCCTGGACCGGTTCGGCAAGGCCGGTTTCTCCGACCCGCTCGCTGAAGGCCAGCCGGTGGCCATCCGTGGCCACGGCGCGAATGCGCTTGCCATTGGCATCGATCAAAAGGCCGTTGAGGTAGTACCGCACGTCCTGCTGGGCCATAGCGAACTGGGTCTTCTCCAGCAGGCTCTTGAGTTCCGCACGCTTGAGGACCAGCGAGCGGCCACCGCTCACGGTGCCCATGGCGGGGAATTCGTCAGCCTTGAGTGCGGCCAGGGAGAACCGGCTCTTGCCCGAACGCAGGGTCACCCGGTCGGCCGAGGACTCAAGGGTGATCTCCGCTCCCTCTGGCAGGCCGCGGCAGATATCGAACAGCTTTCGAGCGGGAACCGTAACCCTGCCCGGCGCCAGGTTCTGCACCGTCGCCCTGGCGATCAACTCCATCTCCAGATCCGTCCCGGTGACGATCAGTTCGTCTTCCCGTGTTTCGAGGAGGAAATTGGCGAGGACAGGCAGGGTCTGGCGGCGTTCGACCACGCCTACGACAGCCTGGAGCGCTGTCAGCAATTCGTTTCTCCCGACCTGGATCTTCATAGCGTCACCCGACCTTATGCTTGGTTTCTTTTAAAACACATTAATGTTAGTAAGCCCCATAGTCTGCCGGGGATAAAACTTAATAACCCTTTAAAATCAATATATTGAATATAAAAACAACTACTGTCTTCCCCCCTGCCGGCGTCTGGGCGCCCTCTGCAGAAGCTGTGGACAGAAACATCTCTTCGCGAGATCCACAGCTTGTCCACATCCTGGGCCGGGCCCTGTCCATGGTTTGATCAGTAGCTCAGCTGACGCAGCAGATTCTCGTAATCCTCGCGGATTCTGAGATCCGTTTGACGCAGTTCCTCGATCTTCCGGCTGGCATGCAGCACCGTCGTGTGATCCTTTTCGAAGGCCTCGCCGATGTCGGGATAGCTGTGCTCGGTCAACTCGCGTGCCAGCGCCATCGCCACCTGGCGTGGCCTTGCGAGCATGCGCGAACGCCGGGGGGAGCGAAGATCCTTGACCGGTATGTTGTAGTACTTCGCGACCGTCGACATGATGTTGTCGATGGTCACCTTGCGCTCGTAGTGCGCGAGCATGTCCCTCAGGGTCTGACGGGCGAATTCCACCGTGATCGCCTCGCCCTGCAGCCGCATGCCGGCCGACAAGCGCAGCAGCACACCCTCGAGTTCGCGGACATTGGACCTGACGTGCTGCGCCACGAAGAAGGCGACCTCGTTGGACAGCGACAGGCCGAACTGCTCGGCCTTGGACAGCAGGATCGCGACGCGCGTCTCGAGGTCGGGCGGTTCGACCGATACGGTCAGTCCCCAGGAAAAGCGCGATTTCAGGCGATCCTCCAGGCGATCCAGATCTTTTGGAAAGCGATCGCAGGTCAGGATGATCTGCTTTCGGCCGTCCATCAAGCTGTTGAACGTATGGAAGAATTCTTCCTGCGTCGCGGATTTTCCGGCGAAGAAATGGATGTCGTCGATGAGGAGGGCGTCCGCCGAGCGGTAGACCGCCTTGAACTCCTCGCTGGTGTTGTGCCGCACCGCGGAGATGAACTGGTTCATCCACTGCTCGGACGGGACGTAGACGACCCGCGAGTTCTGGTTGCGCCGCAACAATTCATGCCCCACCGCGTGCATCAGGTGCGTCTTGCCCAGACCCGGTCCGCCATAGATCAGCAGCGGGTTGTAGGCGACGCCCGGCGATTCGGCCACCTGCTGGGCGGCCGCGCGTGCCTGCGAATTCGACTTGCCCTGGATGAAGGACTCGAAGGTGTAGCGGGGATCCAGCCGATTGCTGCTGATCAGCCGCTCGACGTCGGGGCTGTCGTCGGCGGAACCCGTGCCGTTGAGGCGGGATTCGGCGACGGCGGTGACGTCGACCTCGATATCGTCGCCGCCGCTGGCAAGCCAGGCTCGCTGGATGCGGGCGCAAAAATCCACGCGGACGCGCTCCATGACCATACGGTTGGGCGCGACCAGGACCAGGCGATCACCCTCCCGGCGCGCCTGGAGCGGCCGTATCCAGGTATTGAGCTCCGATGTGCCGAGCTCGGCCTCGAGTCTCTGCACGCACTGGGCCCAACCGTGATCGTCCACCGTCGTCATGGCAGCGTAAAAGGTTCGAAAGGTAACGGGGGAATGCGCGAGTCTATACCGCGACCCGATACTTATCCACAGGCGGGCCCGGGTTGGGCTGCTTGTGCATAGGAAGAGCCAACCGCTACACTCCGCGCCCTTTTTTCCGCGCCGAGCATCTCGATGAAACGCCCCTATCAGCCGCACGCGCTTCGTCGCAAGCGTACCCACGGTTTCCGCGCCCGCATGGCCACCGCAGGAGGCCGCAAGATCCTGGCCCGTCGCCGTGCCAAGGGTCGCACTCGCCTGACTCCCTGATATCGCTGCGCAGGCTGCGAATCGGTTGACGGGTTTCCCGCGCTCGGTTCGACTGCTTCGCCCGGCCGACTTCAAAAGAGTCATTTCGGCAGGACGCAAGCGCAGAAGCGCGAGCTTCACCGCCTTCGAGTCGGCCGGGGAGGCGGAGTCGGCGCGATTCGGCATCACGGTTGCACGCAAGACCTTGCCGCGATCGGTCGATCGCAATCGCTTCAAGCGGATCGCCCGCGAGAGTTTTCGTGGCGCCCTGCCACTTCCGCGCTGCGACGTGGTCATCATGGCCGCCATGGGCGCACGGACCACCGATCGCCGCCAGCTGGCGGCCGAGCTGCACGAATACTGGAGACGTCTGCGCGAGCGATGGCCAGCCTCCTGATCTTCCTGATCCGCTGCTACCAGCGCGTGCTCAGCCCCTTCATCGGTAACCAGTGCAGGTTCCATCCGACCTGCTCCCGGTACGCGGTCGAAGCCCTGCAGAAACACGGTGCGCTTCGCGGCTCCTGGCTCGCCGCGCGGCGTGTGACACGTTGTCATCCCCTGAATGCCGGCGGTATCGATCCGGTGCCGGATCGCTAGAACAACCAACGACAGAGACATGGAAAACCGCCGATTCATGCTGATCGCGCTGCTCGCGGTCGTGGTGTTCTTCCTCTACCAGGCCTGGCAGGACGACTACGGGCCCAAGCGGCAGGCAGCCCGCGTCGCAGACATGCCGTCGACAGACGCGCCGGTCGTGCCAGGCGAGGCCGGCGACCCCACGCAGGCCACCCCAGCGGCGGCGATGTCCTCCGCCGGCACCAGCGATACTCCGACCGCGGTTCCGGCCGCCGGCGTGGCAGAGAGCACGCATGCGGCAGCCGCTGGCCAGACAGTGAAGGTGATCACCGACGTCGTTACTGCGCAGATCAGCCTTCGAGGCGGCGAAATCCGCCGTCTCGAACTGAGCCAGTACCCCATCTCCAAGAGCACGCCGGACTCGCCGCTACCGCTGCTGAACGACCGCGATGGCCAGTTCTTCATCTTCCAGTCGGGACTCGCCGGAACCTCCCGCCCGATTTCGAGCGGCGATACGAGCTTCAGCGCCGCCCAATCCGAATACCGCCTCGCCGACGGCGCGAACCAGATCGAAGTCGCGCTCGAGCATGTCGGCAGCGACGGCGTGAGTGTGCGCAAGGTCTACCGATTCACGCGCGGCAGCTATCGCATCGATCTCGAGCAGAGCGTGAACAACACCGGCGCCGAGCCGCTGGTGGTCAGTCCCTATGCACGCTTCGTGCGCAACGACCACGTGGTCGGCGAGTTGCCCAAGTTCGTTGCCACTTTTCTCGGCGTCGGCTTCTACGAGCGCAAGGAAGACGGAAAGAAGTTCCGCTTCCTGAAGACCAAGCTCGATAACCTCGACGAGGATTCGTTCGAGAAGCGCCAGACCGGCGGCTGGATCGGAATGCTCGAGCATTATTTCGTCGCTGCGATCCTGCCGCCCGCGGACAGCGAGGGCGTCTACTCGGCCAAGCCCGGCAAGGAACAGACGTTCAATGCGCAGTACGTGGCCACCGGCGTGACCGTGGCGCCGGGCAGCAGCCACTCCTTCAACACCGGGCTGTTCGCCGGACCGCGCCTGCAGGACAGCGTGGTGGCGATGGGCAGCGACGGCAAGCTGATCGAGCACGCCAGCCTGGATGCGATCGCGCCCGGACTCGACTACACCGTCGACTACGGCATTCTCACGCCGATCTGCGAACCGCTCTTCTGGCTGCTCGCAAAATTCCACTCGCTCACCGGCAACTGGGGCGTGGCAATCATCCTGCTCACGCTGCTGGTCAAGGCCGTCTTCTACAAGCTGTCGGAGGCGCAGTACCGGTCGATGGCGAAGATGAAGAAGTTCGCCCCACGCATCCAGGACATCAAGGAGCGTTACGGCGACGACCGCGAGCGCATGTCCAAGGCGATGATGGACCTGTACAAGAAGGAAGGCTTCAACCCGCTCGCGGGTTGCTGGCCCCTGCTCGTGCAGTTCCCGGTGTTCATCGCGCTGTACTGGGTGCTCCTCGAGAGCGTCGAACTGCGCCAGGCGGACTTCGCGCTGTGGATCAATGATCTTTCCGCGCCCGATCCCTACTACGTGTTGCCGTTGCTGTTCGGTGTGACCTTCTTCATCCAGCAGAAGTGGTCGGGATCGACCGCCACGATGGACCCGATGCAGCAGAAGATCATGAACGTGATGCCGATCATGATGACCGCGTTCTTCGCGTTCTTTCAGGCGGGCCTGGTCCTCTACTGGCTGGTTTCGAACCTCATCGGCATGGCGCAGCAGTGGCTGATCAATCGCAAGCTCGCGGGCGAGGGCCTGGGCAGGACCAAGGCGGCCTGACGCGGCCATGAGCGATCGCAGCGTCGAGACCATCGCCGCGATCGCAACGGCACCCGGCCAGGGCGCAGTCGGCATCCTGCGCCTGTCCGGACCGCGCGCCTTCGCCATCGCCGAGCGGATCTGCGGCAGCCTGCCTCCACCGCGCATCGCGGCCCTGCGCAGTTTTCGCGATGCGCAGGGCGAACGTTGCGACCAGGGCCTGGTACTCTGCTTCGAGGCACCGCGCTCCTACACCGGCGAGGCGACCGTCGAACTTCAGGGCCATGGCGGTACCGCCGTGCTCGACCTGCTGCTCGCCACCGCGTGTGCACACGGCGCGCGCATCGCCAGACCCGGCGAGTTTTCCGAGCGTGCCTTTCTCAACGAGCGCCTCGACCTGGTCCAGGCCGAGGCAGTGGCCGACCTGATCGAGGCGGGCAGCCGCTCCGCGGTGCTCGCAGCCAACCGTTCGCTCGACGGCGAGTTCTCGCGGCGCGTGCTCGCGCTGGCCGATCGCCTGCTCGAGCTGCGCGTATTCGTCGAAGGAGCGCTGGATTTTTCCGACGAGGATATCGACTGGCTGTCCGACGCCCAGCTGGGCACGCGCCTGACAGAAACAGAAGCGGAGCTTTCGCGATTGCTCGCCCAGGCCGAGCAGGGACGCCGCCTTCGCGAAGGAATGGTCGTGGCGATCGCCGGACGTCCGAACGTCGGCAAGTCGACCCTGCTCAACGGACTGGCCAAAGCGGATGTCGCCATCGTCAGCGCCGTTCCTGGCACCACGCGCGACATGCTGCGCGAGTCGGTGATGCTCGAAGGCCTGCCGCTGACGCTGATCGACACCGCCGGCCTGCGTCCGACGCAGGATCCGATCGAAGCCGAGGGAATCCGCCGCGCCTGGCAGGCGCTTGAACGCGCCGAACTCGCCCTTTTCCTCAGCGAGGATGGCGTGGCCGGGACCGAACCGGATCCCGAATGGCTGGCCAGGCTGCCGGCCCGCGTGCGCGTGCTGCGGGTCTTCAACAAGTGCGACCTCAGTGGCGCACCGGCCGGCCGCTTCGAGCTCGAGGGCCAGTCTGCGCTGCGCATCTGCGCGCAGAGCGGGGATGGCCTGGACATGCTGCAGGCCGAGATTCGCTCGGTCGCAGGACTCGACCAGCCGGTCGAAGGCGTCTTCAGCGCGCGTGCGCGCCACCTCGATGCGCTGCGACGAACGCTGGAGCACCTTCGAATGGCGCGCCGGCAGCTGGCGGGCGGCGGCAATGCCGAACTGGCTGCCGAGGACCTGCGCCACGCCCACGACGCGCTCGGTGAAATCACCGGACGGGTCGGCTCCGAGGATCTGCTCGGCGCGGTGTTCTCCCGCTTCTGCATCGGCAAATGACGAATCTGCGCCGCTGGTCCATGCTGACGCCATGAATGCACCGCGTCCGACACGTATCGTGCTGCACAAGGGATCCGGCGAACTGGAGGTCGGCTATGCCGACGGCTCGAGCTACCGCCTTCCGGCCGAGTATCTGCGCGTCCACTCGCCGTCCGCCGAGGTGCAGGGGCACGGCAAGCCGGTGCTGGTCGGCGGCAAGCGCAACATCGGCATCCGCTCGGTGCAGCCGGTGGGCCGCTATGCCGTGAAACTGGTGTTCGACGACGGCCACGATACCGGGCTCTATTCCTGGGACGTGCTTGCCGACCTCGGCCAGAACCACGCGCGCTACTGGGCCAGCTACGAGGAGCGCCTCACGAAGATGGGCATGTCCCGCGACAGCGAGGTGGTTAAACTCGCGGCGCTTCAGCCCCGCAAATACACCCCGCCCAGGCCCGCCTCGTGAGCGAAGACGCCAAATCGCCGGACAAGCCGGCCGCCGCCACGACGCACTTCGGTTTCGAGCAGGTGCCGGTCGGCGAGAAGCGCCAGCGCGTCGCCGGCGTATTCGACTCGGTCGCCTCGCGATACGACGTGATGAACGACCTCATGTCGTTCGGCGTGCATCGCCTTTGGAAGCGCTTCGTCATCGATCTGGCCGGCGTACGCGCAGGCGAGAAGGTGCTCGACGTCGCCGGCGGCACGGGAGACCTGTCGCGCGAGTTCTCGGCACAGGTAGGTCCGCGCGGACTGGTGGTGCTGTCCGACATCAACGCGGCCATGCTCGGAGAAGGCCGTCGCCGGCTGGCGGACAAGGGCGTGGTGAACCTGCCGATCGTCCAGGCAAACGCCGAGTGCCTGCCCTTCGCGGAAGGCAGCTTCGACTGCATCACCATCGGATTCGGCCTGCGCAATGTCACCGACAAGGACAAGGCCCTGCGCTCGATGCACCGTGCGCTCAAGCCGGGTGGCCGGCTCCTGATCCTGGAATTCTCCAAGCCGCTGAGCCGGGGCCTGGCGAAGATCTACGACCAGTACTCGTTCAAGCTGCTGCCGCTGATGGGCCGGCTCGTCGCCAACGACGAGGCGAGTTATCGCTACCTGGCCGAATCGATCCGCATGCACCCGGACCAGGACAAGCTCAAGGCGATGATGGAAGCGGCCGGGTTCGGGCGAACGCAGGTGTACAACCTCACCGGCGGTGTGGTCGCGGTGCATCGGGGTTTCAGGCTCGAATGAGCACGCCGTCGGTGCTGTGCGCAGCGGCCGAGATTGCGCTCAACCGCTACCTGCGCCTGGAGCCGTCGGTGATCCGGGAATGCGAAAGGCTCAGCGGACGCTGCATGGAGTTCGCGCTGCCCTCGGCCTCCCTGTCGCTGGCGATCGAATTCATCCCCACGGGCGTCCGCGTCATGCCGACATCGCCGCGGCCGCCCGAGCTGCGTGTCAGCGGCACGCCGACTGCCCTGATCGGAGCCCTCCGCCAGTTCGGCGAAGGGGAGACGGGCCTGCCGAGCGGACTGGATGTCGAGGGTGACGCCGAACTGCTCGCGCAGTTCCGCGCGATGGTGGCGCGCGTCGGTTTCGATGCCGAGGAATGGCTCGCACCCCTCCTGGGCGGGGTGGCGGCGCACCGCGTGGTCGGCGGTCTCAGGCGCGCCTTCGACTGGACACGCGGAAACTCCAGGCGAATGGCGGACCACGGGGCGGAATACCTGCGCGAGGAAACCTACGACCTCGCCCGCGGGCGCGATGTGGATGCCTGGATGCACGAGGTCGACGACGCGCGCGACCTGCTCGATCGCCTCGACGCGCGACTGCGGCGGCTGGAGAGCGTCATCGCCTCGCCGGTGCACGACAACCCGTGATTCGCCGCCTGTCGCGTTTCTGGCATATCCAGCGGGTGGTGTCGCGCCACGGCCTGCGCGAGTTCGTGGACGGCAAGCCACGTGGAAGCGAGCCGCGCGGGGTGCGCCTGAGGCGGGCGCTGGAGGAACTCGGCCCGGTGTTCATCAAGTTCGGCCAGGCCTTGTCGACGCGCCCCGACATCCTGCCGCCGGAGATCGCCTTCGAGCTGTCCAAGCTGCAGGATCGCGTGCCGCCGTTTCCCGGCGACGAGGCGCGCAGGATCGTCGAGGATGCGCTCGGCAAGAAGATCGACGCCGTGTTCGCGGAGTTCGACGAGACGCCCCTGGCCTCGGCATCGGTCGCGCAGGTCCACTGCGCGCGGCTCAAGCCGGAAGGGCCCGCCGATCCGGGATTCGCGGTGGTGGTCAAGGTGCTTCGGCCGGGGGTGGAGGCCCTGATCCGCAAGGACATCGACCTGCTGCACACGCTGGCGGCACTGGTCGAGACGCTGCATCCGGAAGGCCACCGCCTGCGGCCCAGGGCGATCGTCGAGGAATACGAGAAAACCATCCTCGACGAGCTCGACCTCATGCGCGAAGGCGCCAACTGCATGCAGTTGCGCCGCAACTGGCTGGGCTCGCCGCTGATCTACCACCCGCTGGTGTTCTTCGACCACACCCGCACCAACGTGCTGGTGATGGAACGCCTCAACGGGATTTCCATCCGCGAACTCGATCAGCTGCGCGCGATGGGTGTGAGCTTCCAGGTGCTGGCGGAGCGCGGCGTCGAGATTTTTTTCAAGCAGGTGTTCCGGGATAATTTCTTCCACGCGGACATGCATCCGGGCAACATCCTGGTCGACGCTTCCAACCCGGCGTTGCCCGGATACCTGGCGGTCGACTTCGGCATCGTCGGCACGCTCACGCCCGGCGACCAGCGCTATCTGGCCGAGAACTTCCTCGCGTTCTTCAACCGGGATTACCGGCGCGTCGCGGAACTTCACGTCGAAAGCGAATGGATTCCGGCCGGGACCCGTGTCGAGGAATTCGAATCCGCCATCCGCACCGTGTGCGAGCCGATCTTCGGCCGCCCGATCAAGGACATTTCCTTCGGCGTCTTCCTGCTGCGGCTGTTCCAGATCGCGCGCCGCTTCAAGTACCGGGTACAGCCGCAACTCGTGCTGCTGCAGAAGACGCTGCTGCAGGTCGAGGGCCTGGGGCGCCAGCTCTATCCCGATCTCGACCTGTGGAAGACGGCCAAGCCGATCATGGAAGAGTGGATGCGCAATCGCCTGGGTCCGAGCGCGATGTTCGCGCGCGTGCGGCGGGAAGGCCCGCACATCGCGGAAATGCTGCCGGAGCTGGCCAGCCAGGCGATCAAGAGCCTCGAGCGCGGTGAAGGCCTGGGCATCGGCAAGAAGTCACTCGACGCGCTGCACGCCGAGCTGCGCCGCAACGCGCGCCGTCAGCGCCTGGTGACGCTGGGCAGCGCGGTGGTGGTGGCCGCCACGATCCTGGCGGTCGTCGGCTCGCCTGCACTCGGCCGCTGGCTCGGCGTGCCGGTGCTGGCCTGGCTGATCGGTGCGCTCGGTGGGTGGATCGCGTGGCGCGGCCTGCGCGAGCCGCGCTGAACGGCCGCTACGCTAGGAACCCTTTGCGTGGTTGGCCACGATGGCCAGCCCCTTGAGCAGGTTGAGCGCCTCGTAGAGCGTGTAATCGGTCTCTGCGAGCTTTTGCTCGTCTTCCACGATCTTCTTGCGCGCCGCCTCGGCGTCCTTGTCGGCCTGCTGCTTTTCCTTCTCGTTGAGAAGGCTGCCGTTGAGATCCGACTCGGTGATCGGGGTGAACTCGCCGGCGTTCTCCACCTTCGCCACCTTGAGCGGCTTCAAGGCGATGTCCGGCACGATGCCGTCACCCTGGATCGAACGGCCGGACGGCGTGTAGTAGCGGGCGGTGGTGAGCTTGATGGCGGCCTCGCTCTGCAGCGGCATGATGGTCTGCACGGAGCCCTTGCCGAAGGTCTTGTCGCCCACCAGGACCGCACGCTTCTGGTCCTGCAATGCGCCGGCCACGATCTCGGACGCGGAAGCTGAGCCCGAATTCACCATCACGACGATCGGCGCACCGTCCAGGTCGTCGCCCGGGGTGGCGGCGAACTCGCGGTTGCCGTCGGCATCGCGGCCCTTGATGCTGACGATCGTGCCCTGCTCGATGAAGGCGTCGCTGACCTTCACGGCGGCATCGAGCACGCCGCCGGGGTTGTTGCGCAGGTCGAGCACCACGCCCTTGAGCTGCCCGCCCGCTTCCTTCTTGAGCTTCTTGATTTCCTTGTCCAGCGAGCCGCCGGTCTCGGTGGTGAAGCTCGAGATGCGCAGGTAGCCCAGGCCCGGCTCAAGCATGCGGCCGCGCACGGAGGCCACGTTGATGATGGCGCGTTCGAGCGGCACCGTCAGAGGCGCGGCGGCGCCCTCGCGAACCACGGTGAGGACGATCTTGCTGCCGGGTTCGCCACGCATCTTCTGCACGGCCTCGCCCAGTTCCAGGCCCTTGGTCGGCGTGTCGTCGATCTTCACGATGAGATCGCCAGGCTGCATGCCGGCCTTGGCGGCGGGGGTGTCGTCGATCGGCGAGACCACGCGCACGAACCCGTTCTGCATCTGCACTTCGATCCCCAGTCCGCCGAACCGGCCGGACGTGGCGATGTTCATCTCCTTGAACTCTTCCTGGTTCAGGTAGGCGGAGTGCGGGTCCAGGCCGGTGAGCATTCCCCGGACCGCATTTTCCAGCAGGACCTTGTCCTCGACCGGTTCGACGTAGTCCGCCTTGACCCGGTTCAGGATCTCGACAAAGGTCTGCAAGTCCTTGAATGGAAGAGGTTCAGTCGCGGCCTTGTCCTTGGTGGCGAATACGCCGTCGGCGAGCGTGATGGCAACGCCGATGAGGACGCCGGCGCTCAGCGCCAGCGGGGTGCGAAAACGGGTGGACATGGTCCTGCGGACTCCGGAAAACGGCCGATAAAGAGGCACCAAACGACGATAGCACACAGCCTTCGTGACAGACCCCGGACGCAGGCGGCCGTTCCGATGTCCGCTGCCTGCCAGCCAAGCGCATGACTTCGGAATAGGTCATCTCTCTTTGGTGACACCGACATCCGGCCTCGCCGCTAGCGACTAATCCCATACTGCGCCGTACCGTTTCGCACGTCCGGCCTCGAGCCGACCTTTCGCGAGCTGACCGATGCCTTCTGCCGATTCCCAGACCCCCGCCGCCCCGCGCCAGACCCTGACTGCCGAGCACTGGGCGGAGGCCGCCCTGGATGCGATTGCCAGCGGCGGTATCGAGGCGGTGGCAGTCGAGCCCCTGGCCCGTGTCCTGGGCGTGACCAAGGGCAGCTTCTACTGGCATTACGCCAATCGAGACGCCCTGGTCGCCCGCGCCCTCGAAGTCTGGGAACACCAGGAGACGGTGGAAATGATCTCCCGCTCCGAACAGGAGCCCTCGCCACGCGAACGCATCCATACCTTCTTCCGGTCGGCGGCCAATACCGATGCGCGGTCGGAGCGCATCCTGCTCGCCCTGTCCGGTTCCAAGCATCCGGATGCCCGCGCCTGCGTGCAGCGGGTGACCGAGGCCTGGCGTGCTTACATCGAGGCCTGCTATCGCGGCCTGCGGATGGAGCCGATGCAGGCCCGCAACTGGGCGACATTCGCCTACTCCACCTTCATGGGCACCGTGCGCATGCGTCGCGACAATCCTGACGCCCTGCCCGCCGGCCCGCAGTTCAACGACTACCTGCGCTTCCTGATCCGGTCACTGATTCCGGCGCAGCCCGGCGCCGAGGACGGGGCGGTGGTGGTGTCGATGCGCAAGACCGGGACCTGAGCGGAACGCGGGACCTGGCCGCCAAGCCGGTCGGGGAAACGAAGAGGGAGGCGCGGCTCGAATTGCCGCGCCTCCCTCTTCGTTTCGGGTCTGGCACGAAGGCTCAGACGAGCTTCATCATCAGATCGATGATCTTCTGCGTCCAGGACCTGTGCGGCAGGAAGAACATGCGGGCCAGCATCACGCGCGTGCGCACCACCGCGCGCTCGTGCGAGAAGGCGCGAAAGCCGTACTCGCCATGCGCGCTGCCGATGCCGGAATTGTTCACGCCACCGAACGGCAGGTTGCCGTGCAGGAACTGCACGACCGCGTGATTGATGCATGCGCCGCCCGAACTGGTGCGCTTCATGACGGCCTCGATGTTGGCCTGGTTGCGGCTCCACACGTACAGCGCCAGCGGTTTCTCCATGGCGTTGATCCGGCCGATGACCTCGTCGAGGTTGGTGAACGGGATGATCGGCAGCAGCGGCCCGAAGATCTCCTCCTCCATGATCCGGGCATCGGGCGGAATGTCGGTGAGCAGCGTCGGGGCGATGAAGCATTCCCCGGTGTCCACCGCGTCACCGGTCAGGACCTTCGCCCCGCGCGCCTTGGCGTCTTCCAGCAAGCCGTTGATGCGCTCGGTATGGCGCTGGTTGACCACGCGCGCGAGCATCGGCGAGCGCTGTGATGCGGCCCCTTCGCCATAGGCATTGGCGATGTATTCCTTCACCAGGCGCACGAACTCGTCCTTCACCGCGGCATGCACGTAGACATGGTCGGGTGCGATGCAGGTCTGGCCGTTGTTGGTGTACTTGGCCCAGGCGACCGTCTTTGCCGCGAGAGGGAGGTCGGCGCTCTCGTCGATGATCGTCGGCGACTTGCCGCCCAGCTCGAGCGTGACGCTGGTCAGATGCTTGGCCGCCGCCGCCATCACGACCTTGCCGATGGCCGGCGACCCGGTGAAGAAGATGTGGTCGAAGGGCAGGCTGAGCAGCGTCGCGGAAACGCCGGCGTCGCCCTCGAAGATCGCCACCTCGTCTTCGGCGAAGATCTCGCGCGTGATCTTGACCATCAGCGCCGACAGGTTCGGCGTCATCTCGGACGGCTTGAGGATCGCCGTGTTGCCGGCCGCGATGCAGGACACCAGCGGACCGAAGGTCAGATTCACCGGGTAGTTCCACGGCGAGATGATCAGGCAGCGGCCCTTGGGCTCGTACTGCACGTAGCCCTTGGTGCCGAACATCATCTGCGTGGGCATCACGCCACGGGGCTTCATCCACTTCTTGAGATGTCGACGCGCATCGTTCGCCTCCATCACGATCGGCAGGATCTCGGTGAGATCCACTTCCGCCGCCGGCTTGCGGAAATCCTTCAGCGCCGCAGCACGGATCGCCTCGCGATGCGCCAGCACCGCGTCGCGCAGGCGGGTGATCTTGGCCAGGCGCTCGGCCAGGGTCGAGGTCCGAAGGCGAAGTGCGGTCTCACGCTGGCGGTCGAACACGAGCCTGATATCGGCCTCGCTCGCATTGCCGGAATCGAGGGCGGACGGCAGGTAGGACACGGCGGTGTTCATGTTCGGTTTCTCCTCGACAACCACTAGGTGGACCGCAAACTGAACGGACGTTCGAGTATAGGCGCGGGCAGGCAGAGCCCCGCATGGCCCGAGGGTCAGAACGCGAGGGTCTCGAGCAACTCGCCGTGCAGTGCCGGAAGGGCGGCCAGCACGCTGGTGGTGTCCAGTCCCACCGGCCCGCCGCGCAGGTCGGTGAACAGGCCGCCCGCCTCGCGCACGATCACCGTCAGGGCCGCGATGTCCAAAATGTTCACGTCGGATTCGACCACCGCGTCGAGCTTGCCGCTGGCAAGCAGGTGGTAATGCAGGAAATCGCCGTATCCGCGGATGCGATGCAGGCGCGGGATCAGGTCGCCCAGGCGGGCCCAGGCCGGTGAGGCGGCCAGGCGTGCAAGATTGCCCGTCGACAGCGTGGCCCTGGCCAGCGTGGCGGTGTCGGCGACCCGGATCGACTGTCCGTCCAGGTGGGCGCCACGGCCCTTTTCCGCCCAGGCCAGTTCGCCGCGTCCATCGTTCCAGCAGGGCGCGCTGGAGACGCCGAGTACCAGCTCGCCGCGATGCATCAGCGCGATCTGCACCGAAAAGACGGGATAGCCGCGAACGAAGGCCTTGGTGCCGTCGATCGGGTCGACCAGCCACAGCCAGTCGGCATCCATGGCGCTGCGACCCGTCTCCTCGCCGAAGAAGCCGTGGTCGGGAAAACGCGAGGACAGCAGCTCGCGGATCGCCTTTTCGGCGGCCACGTCCACCTCGGTCACCGGGCTGGCATCCGCCTTGTAGTCGACCGCGAAATTTCCGCGGTAGGCCTTGCGGATGATGTCGCCGGCGGCCTCGGCCGCGGCGAGGGCGGCCTGCAGATGCGGGCTCTGGGTCATGTCGACGGGCAGGCAAAAACGGGCCGGCATCGTAGACCCGCGAGGCGTGGGGCGGAAGCCCGGCGCGGGAAGCCGCCTAGAATGCACGGATGGACAAGATCTTCATCCGCGGGCTCAAGGTCGAGACGATCATCGGCATCTACGACTGGGAACGCAGCCTGGTGCGCCCGCTGATCTTCGACCTCGAACTCGGGTTCGATACACGCGAGGCGGCCGCCTCCGACCGCATGCGCGACTCCATCGATTACGCGGCGGTCGGCGACACCATTCGCGAGATCGCCCTCGCGCTCAAGCCCGAGCTGCTGGAGACCCTGGCCGAGAAGATCGCCCGCAGCCTGTTCGATCGCTTCCCCGTACTCAGCGTCAGGCTGTCCATCGACAAGCCCGGCGCGATCCCGGACGTCAAAGGTGTCGGCGTGGAGATCGAACGACGTCGCGAGGACTACGCCGCCTGCGGGCGCTGATCGGGCACGGCGAGCAGCTCCGAAGCGAAACGCGCCAGGTCGTCGTAGACGGGCACCCCGGCGGCTTCGGGACCCGTTTCGGTGCGACGCCCCTTCCCGGTGCGCACCAAGATGGGGCGTGCGCCCGCGGCGCGGGCCGCCTGGAAGTCCGCCACGGTGTCGCCGACGAAGGGCACCCCATCGAGGCTGATCTGGAGGCGCCGGGCGAGGTCCTGGAGCATGCCGGGATTGGGTTTGCGCATCCCGGTCGCCGCCCGCGGATGTTCGGGTGCGAATGCAATGCCCTCGATCTGTCCGCCCAGGGCGGCCACCGCCTGCTGCAGCCGGGAATGGATCGCGAACAGTGCGTCGTAATCGAACAGGCCACGCCCGATGCCGGACTGGTTGGACGCGATGAACACCCGCCATCCCGCCTGCGACAGCCGCGCGATGGCTTCCAGCGAGCCGGGGATCGGGATCCATTCGGCCACGGACTTGATGTACGCGTCCGAGTCCTCGTTGATGACGCCGTCCCGATCCAGGATGAGCAGCTTCGCGGCGGTCATGGCCGGAGGAATCAGCCGGGCAGGCAGGACAGGTCGGCGACGTCGCGGCACATCGCGTCGAGCTCGCGCAGCAGCGCGAGGCGGTTGGCGCGTACCACGGCGTCATCGGCATTGACCATCACGCCCTCGAAGAACGCGTCCACCGGCGCGCGCAGCGAGGCCAGATCCACCAGCTTCTCGGTGTAGTCCGTCGTCCCGCCGTTGCGCGCGCCCAGCGCCTTCATGGCCTCGAACAGCTGCGTCTCGGCCGCGTGCTGGAACTTCGACGGATCGATCGCCGCCTCCACCGTACCCGCCTGGCGCAGGATGTTGCGGATGCGCTTGTGAGCCGCCGCCAGGTTGGCCGCGGCCTCGAGCGCGACGAAATCATGCACCGCCAGCACGCGGCGCTGGACGTCGAGCGGCTGCCGGATGTCGAGCGCGCGGACCGCCTCGAAGGTCTCCGTGGCGATGACGCGACCCGCGTGGGTCTGGCCGACCAGCCAGGCACGCAGGCGCTCCATCACGAACTCGAACAGTTCGGCGACCACCCCGGCGTCGCGCTTGCCGGCGGGCTGCAGGTCCACCGCCTCGGCGAGCTGGGTGCGCAGGTCCAGCGGCAGCGCGCCCTCGATGCAGATGCGCAGCGCGCCGAGTGCGGCCCGCCGCAGGGCGAAGGGATCCTTGCTCGCGGTCGGCTTCTGGCCGATGGCGAAGATGCCGGCCAGCGTGTCCAGCTTGTCCGCCAGGGCGACGTACTGACCGGCGCGGCTGGAAGGGATCGGGGTGCCGTGCTGGGTCGGCAGGTAATGCTCGCGGATGGCCAGGCTCACCTCGGGATGCTCCCGAGAGGCGGCCGCGTAATAGCCGCCCATCAGTCCCTGCAGTTCCGGGAACTCGTAGACGAGCTTGGTCACCAAGTCGGCCTTGCACAGCTGCGCCGCGCGCGAGGCCCACTCCTCGAAGCGCAGCGCGTCGCGGTCGGCGCAGCCGGTCTGCCCGGGCGGCAGGTCGTGGCTGGCGACCGTCCCGGCGATGCCGCGGACGAGGGAGACGATGCGCTCGACCTTGGCGCCGATCGATCCCAGGTCCTTCTGGAAGGTCACCGCGTCGAGCCGCGCAGCGTAGTCCGCCAGCGGCATCCGGATGTCCTGCTGCCAGAAGAACAGCGCGTCGGTCAGGCGCGGGCGCACCACGCGCTCATTGCCCGCGATCACCTGCGCGACGTCGCGCGATTCGATGTTCGAGATCGTGATGAAGTGGTGGGTCAGCCGCGTCAGCGCGCTGTCCGAGAACACCGTGAAGTAGCGCTGATTGGTTTCGACCGTGGCCACGATCACCTCGGGCGGCAGTTCGAGGAAACGTTCCTCGAAGCGTCCCGCGATCGCCACCGGAAGCTCGACCAGTGCGGTCACCTCGTCCAGCAGCTCGTCGGTGATGCGTGCATGACCGCCCAGGGCCGCGGCCTGCGCCTCGATCTGCGAGCGGATCTCGGCCTTGCGCAAGGCGGCGTCCGCCCAGACCCGCGCGGCGAGCAGGGCATCCGGATACTGGGCGGCGCGCTTCAGCGGCAGCGGTTCGGGCGCGTGGAAGCGATGGCCGTAGGTGACGCGCTCCGCCTGCAGCCCGAAAGCCTGCAGCGCGATCACGTCCTCGCCGAACAGGCAGCACAGCCATTCCACCGGGCGCACGAAGGTGGCGTCATTCGAGCCCCAGCGCATGCGCTTGGGCACAAGCTCGTCCATCTGCCGCAGCGTGTCCTGGAAGATCTCGCCGACCAGTTCCGGTGTGGGACGGCCCGGCGCGGTGCGGGCGAAATGGAGCTTGCCGTCCTTCTGGCCGAGCGCGGCGAAGTCCACGCCACAGGACTTGGCGAAGCCGAGCGCGGCCGGCGTGGGCTGCCCGTTCTTGAGCGCGGCGGCCAGGGCCGGGCCCAGGCGCTCCACGGTCTGGTCGGGCTGCTGCTGCGCCACGTCGCGGATCAGGACCGCGATGCGCCGCGGCGTGGCGAAGACCGAGGACGTCCCGGCCGTCACGCCGCGCCGGGACAGACCCTCGACCATGCCGCGCCCGAGCGCCGTCGACAGCGGGGAGACGAACCGCGCCGGCAGGTCTTCGCAGCCGATTTCGAGAAGCAGGTCGCGGGTCATTCTCTTGGTGCGTCCGTGAAAAAGACGGTCATTGTCCCGTAAGCGCGGCGACCCGCCAAACCGGGGGCCGCTGCGCGCCGCGTCGCATCTGCCCGCTCGGACAGGCCGCTACGCGCACACCTGCCGGGCCTTGCCTGCTCGTGGAAACGGTCGTCCGGCGGTGTCCGGCCGCAGATCAGTCCGGGTACGTCAGTCCAGGTACTTGGGAAACGGGGGCAGGGCGTCCAGATCCTCCTGGACGTGCTGCACGTAGAAGCGCGCCTTGCGGTTCTTCACGATCTTCTCGATGCGGTCGAAGGACGCCAGCGTGTCGGCCCGATCGGTGTTGAAGAGCGGCACGCGACGTTCCTTGCGGTTGTCGTGGGTGTGGTACAGATCGCCCGACAGCACCACCGGCCCGGCCTTGGCCAGGGTCAGCAGCAGCACCTGGTGTCCCGGCGTGTGTCCCGGGGCGGACAGGATCCGCACGCTGCCGTCACCGAACACGTCGCGATCCCCGTAGAGAAGTTCGAGCTTCGCGCTCTGGTGTGCGGAGATCAGCGCCGGATCCATGCCGGCCGAGGGCGGATCCCCCAGCGCGGCGTCGAGATCCGCCTTGTTCATCAGCCAGGTCGACTGGCCGAACAGGTTGGCGTTGCCGGCATGGTCGAAGTGCAGGTGCGAAAACGCGAGGAAAGTGACGTCGGCCGGGGCGACCCCGATCTGCGCCAGCTGCTGCGCCAGCGGCGTCTTCACCGACATGTGGAAATTGCCACCCATCGCATCGACACCCTCGGGCGACTGCGCGATCTGATCGCTCAGGCCCGTGTCCCACATCAGCATGCCCTTGGGATGGCGGATCAGGTAGCAGGCGGACACCGTGCTGAGCGGCTTGCCGTCGTACTCGCCGGTATCGGAGAACATCGCGGCATCCTTGATCCGCACCTGGCCGCAGTCCATCGCGTAGAGGCGCAGCTCGCCGACCGGTTCGACCGCGTGGGCGGATCCTCCCAGCAGCCAGCCGAGTGCGAGCGCCAGGGCGGCGCGCGGAAATGACGAGCGGATCGGTCCTTTCATTCTTGATTCTCCGTGGACGGTGTGTCGGCTGCGGCTGCGGACGATAAGCCAGGGGCGGCGTCCGGGAAACACTAGCTTCCCGGCGCGAAGAACGGCTGGTGAAATTCGCGGAAGGCCGGCAGGGCCTCGCCGCGTGCCGTGCGCCCGGCCAAGGCCGGGTGGCGCGCGGACGGCAGCTGCAGGGCTTCGTGCAGGAAGGTGGAAACCGCGGTCAGGGTGATGTCGGCCTGGCTGATGCGGTCGCCGAGCAGCCATTGGTCCTTGCGTTGCGCGCAACGGCGGTCGAGCTCGGCCAGCCCCGCCTCCATCTGCGTGCGACAGCGCGCCACCCAGGGCTCGTGACGCTTCCCGGCCGGGCGGAACGCCCGCTCGTAGAGCTGTGCCACCCCCTTGTCGGCAGCGCCCGTGGCGATCGCCATCAGCTGCAGGGCCCAGCGACGCTCGGGACCGTGCGCCGGCAGCAGGGCCCGCTGCGGGCCGGCCGTTTCGTCGATCCAGTCCAGGATCGCGGCGGAATCGGCCAGCGCCTCGCCGTCATCCAGCACCAGGGTGGGTACCCGGCCGAGCGGGTTGTAGTCGCGGATGCGATCGAAGTCGCTGCCCACGGACCAGTTGCGATGCTCGAAGGAAAATCCGAGCAGGCGCAGGCTCACCGCCACGCGGCGCACGTAGGGCGAATCGAACATGCCGATCAGGATCACGCGTTCCTCCAGGCCTGCTGGCGAGCCGGCGCCGCGGCGTGTCCGGGAAGGCCCTGGGCGCGCCGCCCGCGGCGCTTCCCCCGGAGCTTCCACGGCGTTTCTCTAGCGGACCCGGGGGCCCGGTACCCACTGCTGATGGACGATCGTCGTCGGTGCCGACGAGCGCACGATGTACTGGCGTCCACCGCCTGCCCGCACGATGTTGCGGTCACCGAACTTCACCCCCGAGGCGGTCGACGCCAGGGCCGGCGTGGGCTGGAGAAGCTGGTGCAGCACGTAGCGGCTGGACGGAAAACTGGTGCCGGTCCGGAACGGGGACGTGCCGGGTTCGGTGTAGTAGGTGAAGGGCTTTGGCGTACCGCCCGCCACTTCGTGCCGCGACAGCTGGCGGCCTGCCGACAGCAGCTCGCGCCAGACCCGCTGGTGGAAGTCGATCCCCTGCAGGTAGCTGAACCAGCGCTGCCACTCGGGGGCGGACTCGAGGTTGATCGAAAGATCGCGGGCGAAGAAATCCACGCAGGTGGCGACGCCGGTGCGCGGAACCGGCGCATCGGGCAGGCCCAGCGCACGGAGCATGGGAGCGATGCTGGCGGGATTCATCGACGCGCCCCGCGTTCGACCGGCTTCATGCCGCCGTCCGCTGTGCGCCGAGCATCGGGAAGCCCAGCGCCTCGCGCGCCTTGTAATACGCCTCGGCGCAGCCTCGGGCGAGCGTGCGCACGCGCAGGATGTAGGCCTGCCGCTCGGTCACGGAGATGGCGCCGCGTGCATCGAGCAGGTTGAAGGTGTGACTGGCCTGGACCGCACGCTCGTAGGCGGGCAGCGGCAGCGGCGTCTCGAGCGCGAGCAGGCGCAGGCACTCGGCCTCCGCCCGGTTGAAGCGCTCGAACAGGGCGGTGGTGTCGGCCTGCTCGAAGTTGTAGATGCTCTGCTCGACCTCGTTCTGGTGATAGACGTCGCCGTAGGTCACCACGCGGCCGCCGGTATCCGACCACACCAGGTCGAACACGCTCTCCTTCTTCTGTATGTACATCGCCAGGCGTTCCAGGCCGTAGGTGATCTCGCCCGCCACCGGCCTGCATTCGAGCCCGCCGACCTGCTGGAAGTAGGTGAACTGGGTGACCTCCATGCCGTTGAGCCAGACCTCCCAGCCCAGGCCCCAGGCGCCAAGCGTCGGCGATTCCCAGTTGTCCTCCACGAAGCGGATGTCGTGGGTGAGCGGGTCGAAGCCGAGCACCCGCAGCGACTCCAGGTACAGCTTCTGGATATCGGGCGGGCTGGGCTTGAGCAGCACCTGGAACTGGTAGTAGTGCTGGAGGCGGTTCGGGTTCTCGCCGTAGCGGCCGTCGGTGGGACGGCGGCTGGGCTGTACATAGGCCGTGTTCCAGGGCTCGGGGCCGAGGGCCCGCAGGAAGGTGGCCCAGTGGAAGGTGCCGGCACCCATCTCCATGTCCATCGGCTGGACCAGGGTGCAGCCATGCTCGGCCCAGAACGTCTGCAGTCGGAGGATGAGGTCCTGGAAGGTCATGTCGAAGTCGTTGAATGAACGGCGTGAAAACGCTGCAGGAAAGGCGCCGCGAGTATAGCGAGGCAGGATGCAGGGCCCGGCACCGGGCACCAGGGGAATGGGCTAGGCTAGCCGCGGCCGCGCGCATCCTTCCCTTCCCCGCGATCCAGTGATGGTCTCGCCGGGGCCTGCTGTCATGGCATGGTTTCTGCACAAGAACGGCGCACCGTCGGATGAGTCTGGGAACTCGCCGACGGCTCCAATCGAACCCTCACTCTATTTGAAGAGCCTCTCCAGGAGACCCCATGGCTTCGGGCAAAGACGTACTCAAGACCATCAACGAAAAAGGCGTGAAGTTTGTCGACTTCCGTTTCTGCGACACCCGCGGCAAGGAACAGCACGTCACCATGCCGGCCAGGACGATCGACGAAGGCGTCTTTGCCGACGGCAAGATGTTCGACGGCTCCTCGATCGCCGGCTGGAAGGGCATCAACGAGT
>CAMLNE010000009.1 GCA_946481265.1 uncultured Panacagrimonas sp.
CGCATCCACCGTCGTGTCCGATGCGAGCAGGCGCGCCATCTCGCCGCGGATCCCGGCATGGTCGAGCTGGACCTTGCGGTCCTTGGTGACGATGCGCTTCCTGAGCACGCCGGTCGGCAGTCCATCGGCGAGCTTCACCGCCCCGTTTCCAGCCATCAGCTTCCTGCGGCTCAGTCCGCCGGGCCTGAGCCCGAACCAGTCGCCCTCCGGACCCGTGCGCAGTCCGACATCCATCAGGAAAGCCGGGCTGGGGCGCAGTCCGAGTTTTCCCAGCCACTGCGCCCCGGGAAAATCCGCCGGCACGATCCCGATGCGTTGCGATATCTGGTCCATCATCCATGCATCATCGCGAGCGTCGCCGCGCGGTGGCACCGTGGGTCCCACCCACTGCGCATGCGGCACGCCGCTATGCGACTGGGTGAAGATCGGAAAGCCTTCGCGCTCCAGCCAGACTGTCGGCGGCAGGATGTAGTGCGCAAGTCGGCCGGTCTCCGTCATGTACACGTCCATCGAGATCAGCAGGTCGAGCTCGGCGAATGCTTCGCGCAGCTCGCCGGCCGCCGGACTGCTGGTCGCCGGGTTGGCCCCCACCACGAGCATCGCGCGCAGCTGACCCCTGCCCGGCGTCCTGATCTCGCGCGGGATGCTGACCACCGGCGAGGTGCCGGCGACTTCCGGGAAGTCGTCCACGCGCGTGCGCCACCGGTCATAACCGGTGGACTTCATGCGGTGCATCATGGTCTCCAGATCGATGAACGGACGGGCGAAGCACCACCCTCCCGGGCGATCGAGATTGCCGGTGACGATGTTCAGGACGTCGAGGAAGTACTTGCCGAGCGACGCAAAAGGTCCGATCGACATGCCGCATCGGCCGTAGGCGCATGCGGACCTGGCGGCCGCGAAGTCGCGCGCGAGCTGCTGGATCGTTGCGATCGGGATGCCCGAGGCGGACTCGACCTGTGCCAGCGTCAGGGGCCAGAGCAGCCGGGGCAGGACCTCGTGGCCGGACGTCTGCCTGCGAAGCGCGTCGAGGTCGGCCAGTCCCTCGTCGAATATGACCTTGATCAGCCCGGCGAGCAGCCACACGTCGCCATTGGGACGGATCGGCACATGCTCGAAGAGGGCGGCGGTCTCGCTGCGCCGCGGATCGACCACGACGACCCTTCCGCCGCGTTGGGTCACCGCTACCATGGTGTCGCGGAAGCGTCCTATGTTCGCCATGCTGCCGTGCGACACGGCCGGGTTCGCTCCCAGGCACAGCATGAAGTCGGTGCGCGCGACGTCGGGGATCGGGTTGAGAAAATTGCTGCCGTAGAGCAGCTGGCTGATCATCCAGTAGCCGTTGATGTCGACCGAGGCGGAGCTGTACAGGTGCCTGGTCTTCAATGCACCGGCCATCCCGAAGAGATTGAGGAAGGCGCCGAAGTTCCAGGCTACCGAGTTGCCCTGGTACAGGCCGATCGATTCGGTCCCGTGCACGCGGATGATGGCGTTCAGGCGCTCCCCGATCTCGTCCAGCGCCTGGTCCCAGGACACGGGCTCGAAGCGTCCATCCGCAAGGCGCTTGAGCGGATGCAGAAGCCGGTCCGGGTCGTCGCGCACGGCCGAGAAGGCCAGACCCTTGGAACACGCGAATCCGCGGGTGTTCGGATGATCCGGATCCGGCCGCAGGCTGATGATCTCGCTGCCCCTCACGGTCGCCTCGAGGCCGCATGAGCCCTCGCAGATACCGCAGAAGATCTTGCGTGTCACGGGCGTCGCGGGCGCCACCTCGACATCGGTTGCGATGTTCATTGCCGCTCCTCCTTCTCTTGTTTTCGCGGCCAGGCCGACCCGGCGCACGATTTGTGATGAAGCCTTGCTGGGTCGCTACCCATGGCAATTGCGCCCGATTGTGCCCGACCGCTGCGAGCCGTCGGGCGGCACAAACGACAGTAGCCAGCCTCGTTCTGTTCTGCAGCCTGGAGTGATCGGGGCCCCAAGCCGGTATGGCGCAAGGCCATGGCCCCGCACGAGACAGGTTCCCTTGCACGGTGCGTCATTATCGTGCAACGATAGTTCACCGGTAAAGTATCGCAGGTGCATCATGAAAGGAAGCGAGCGTCTCCGCCACGTCGACAGCAGCACCCCCCGGATGCAACGGGCCCTGCCCGAGTTGCCGATGGCCAATACGGTCATGGTCCGCCTGTTGCGGATCGCGGTTTTCGGAATGAGTGACTTCTTCGAGCCCGTGTTCCGCGGTCTGGATCTGAGCGAAAACTCCTTCCACGTCCTCTGCCTGCTGGTCGCTGCCGACGCCGGCTCGGAGTCCCCCAGCGAGCTCAGCGAGATGGTCGGCACCAGCCGCGCCAACATGACGCGGATCCTCGACGAACTCGTCGAGGATGGATGGGTCACGCGCACCACCTCGGCGCGGGATGCACGCCGGCAGGTCATCACCATCACCGCGGCAGGACGAAAGAAGGTCCGCGAGACCGTGCGCCGTATCGCCGAGCCGCTCCAGATCGGCTTTTCCGAGCTGAGCGAGAAGGAGCTGGCCACCCTCGATGGCCTGCTTCGCAAGGCGATCGTCTCGTTCGACAAGAGCGCACATGCGCTTCGCGCAGCCGCCTGATCGTCGCAGATCCGGATGCCGATCCGGATTTTGGCGCATGACGCCACCAAGAGCTGGAGAACAGAGTGATGCAGTCGGGATCAGGACAGACCAGGCGGTGGCCGCACGAATGCGAGTCGCGCGCTGACCGATCGGTACGGGGCTCACGATGATTCTCGATGCGGATCAGGTCGCCCTGCGGGACGCCGCTCGCCGCTTCTCGCGCGAGCGCCTGCTTCCCACCTACATGCAACGCGAGAAGGACGGGCTCACCGACCGCGCACTGCTGCGCGAGATGGGGGATCTGGGTCTGCTGGGGGTGGACGTGGCCGCGGAACATGGCGGCATGGGTGTGGACAGTGTGACGACCGGGCTGATCGTGGAGGAGCTCGCGTACGGGGACTTCAATGTCAGCGCCGTGGTCCTGGTGATGTCGCTGTGCGCGGCCATCATCGCGCGAAATGCAAGCCCGAAACTTGCCGCGGAGTGGCTGCCGCGTGTCCCTCGCGGCGACGCGATCCTCGCGCTCTCCATCACCGAGCCAAAGTGCGGATCCGATGCCGGTGCGCTGGTGCTCAAGGCCCGGCGCGACGGGGAGTTCTACGTTTTGAACGGCGAGAAGACCTCGACCACATACTCTGACTGCGCCGATGCGTTCATCGTCTTCGCCCGCACCGGAACCACCGAGGAGGCCGCTCGCGGCGTCACCGCCTTCCTTGTCCCCGCCGGGACGCCGGGCATCCAGACCACGCGCTTCAAGGACCTGGGCAGTCACATGTCCGGTCGCGGATCCGTGTTCTTCGACAACGTGAAAGTGCCCGCAGAGAACCGGCTCGGTGGCGAAGGCAAGGGCTTTTCCCAGGTGATGGCCGGCTTCGACTACTCCCGCGCGCTCATCGCCCTGCAATGCCTCGGTGCCGCGCAGGCATCGCTGGATGAAGCCTGGGCCTACACCAAGGAACGCGAGGCCTTCGGCGGGCCCATCGCGCGCTTCCAGGGCGTGAGCTTTCCCCTGGTCGAGGGCGAGACCTTGGTGGCCGCGGCCCGCCAGCTCTCCTTCCATGCGCTCGAGCTGCGCGACGCGGGCCAGCCGCACACGGTGGAGGCCGCGATGGTGAAGTACCTGGCGCCGAAGACCGCGTTCGACGTCATCCACCAATGCGCACTCACGCTCGGTCATTACGGCTGGTCGATGGACCTGCCCCATCAGCAGCGCATGCGCGACGTCATGGGCCTGGAGATCGGCGATGGCACCGCCGGAATCATGAAGATGATCGTCGCGCGGGCGCGCGCCGGTCGCGCCGCCACCGAGGAACGAGGAACCGTCCGCGCGTGAAGTACAGATCCGTATTCGCACCCGGCCTGTTCGATGGCCAGGTCATGATCGTCACCGGCGGCGGCAGCGGCATCGGCCGCTGCACGGCGCACGAACTCGCCCGCCTGGGCGCGACCGTCGCCATCGTCGGCCGCAAGATCGAGAAGCTGGAAACCGTGGCGGCGGAACTGCGCCAGGACGGCGGCACGTGCAGCATCCATCCCTGCGACATCCGGGACGAGGCCACGGTGATCGCCACCATCGACGCCATCCTGGCCCAGCATGGCCGGATCGACGGCCTGGTCAACAATGCGGGCGGCCAGTACCGGTCCGAGCTGAAGGACATCTCCACCAAGGGCTTCGAGGCGGTCGTCCGCAGCAACCTCACGGGCGGCTTCATCTTCATGCGCGAGGTCTACAACCGCTGGATGGCCGAACACGGGGGCGCGATCGTGAACATGATCGCTGACATCTGGCACGGCTGGCCCAACTTCGCGCACTCGGCCGCGTCGCGCGGCGGCATGCACACCTTGAGCGAGACCGCCGCCAGCGAGTGGGCGCACGCCGGCGTGCGGGTCAACACCGTGGCACCGGGCAGCATCGCGTCCAGCGGGCTGGACACCTACGACGCGGAGCACACCGCGTACATCCAGCGCGAGATCGCCGGCGAGATCCCGCTGCAGCGCTTCGGCAACGAGGCCGAGGTCTCCGCCGCGATCGTTTTCCTGCTCTCGCCGGGCGCGGCCTACATCACGGGCTCCTGCATCCGCATCGACGGCGGCGGACCCAACGCACGACCCATGTGGGCCAAGCTCAAGAAGAGCGACAAGAGCAAGCCGTTCGACGGATTCCACCGCGCCAAGCGGCCGGCGATTCTCGATCCCGCCGGCTGAACCACCCCCAACGAACAGCAGGAAGCAAGACCATGTCGACCAAGGTTCTGTACGAGAAGAAAGGCTCCATCGCCTACATCACGCTCAATCGCCCCGAGGTGAAGAATGCGATCGACGTCGAGGTACACAACCGGCTCGGCGAGATCTGGCGCGACTTCCGCGACGATCCGGACCTGCGCGTCGCGATTCTCACCGGCAAAGGGGACGCGTTCTGCGCCGGAGCCGACCTCAAGACGCATGTCCCCGAGTGGGACGGCGTGGGCCCGAGCCTGGGTCGCGACAAGCTGTCGGACGGCTTCGCCGGCGGCATCACGCGCGGCGTGCACCGCATCTACAAGCCGATCATCGCGGCCTGCAACGGCTGGGTGCTCGGCGGGGGGCTGGAGCTGGCGATGGCCTGCGACATCCGGATCGCTTCCGAGCGCGCGCAGTTCGGCTCGTTCGAGCTGCGTCGCGGCATGCACCCGGCAGACGGCGGCATCGTCCGCCTGGTGAACACCTGCGGCGTCGGCATCGCGCTGGAGATGGAACTCACGGGCGAGCCGATCGACGCGCAGCGCGCACTGGCCTGCAACATGGTCTCCAAGGTCGTGCCGCACGAGCAACTCATGGACGCGGTGCACGACATGGTCGCGCGCATCCTGCGCAACGATCGTCGCGCCGTGGAATCCGCGAAGGAGACGATCTTCGAGGTCATCGGGCGCACGCTCGACGAGCAGCTGAAAGTGGAGTGCCTGTACGGCTACGCGCTGTGCGGCGGCAACCCGGAACTGAACAAGCGCTCGCAGGAATTCCTCGAGAAGAAGGACAAGGGTCGCGTCGGCGCCAACGCCAACGCGCTCTGATCGAACCATGAGCGCGGCGACCCATCCCGTGGCGGTGAATCTCGGCGACGACGTGGCCATCCGCGAGAAGCTGACGGCGTGGCTGCGCGTGCAGACCGGGCGCGACTGGACGCTCGGTGCGTTCACGCGCTACGCCGTGGGCTTCTCATGGATCACGTACGGGTTCAACGCGGCGGAAGCAGGCGGCATGGAACAGGGCCTGATCCTGCGCCTGGGTCCGCAATACGGCCTGTTCGCGCCGTACAGCGCGCTGCCGCAGTTCGCCGCACTCAAGGCGCTCGAGCATTCGGGCGTGCCGTTGCCCAAGGTCTACTGGTGGAGCGACGACGAGTCGATCCTCGGCGCGCCGTTCTTCGTCTGCGAGCGCGTGTCGGGATCGGCGCCGGTGCCGTGGGTGTCGGGCAACGACTCGGGATTCGAGGAAGGCTGGCGCACGTCCATCGGTGCGCAGTTCGTCTCGGCGCTTGCTGCGCAGCACCGCTGCGAATGGCAGGGCCGGCCAGGCTTCGAAGCGTTCGCCGACATGACGGTGCAGAACGCTGCGCTCAAGCAGATCGAGTTCTGGGAACAGGCGCACGCGCGCTGGGCCCTCAAGCCCTACCCCATGCTGCGCTGGGCGATCCTGTGGCTGCGACAGAACATGCCCGTCGCGCCCCGCGTGAGCTTGATCCATGGCGACTTTCGCCTGGGCAACTTCCTCGAGCAGGACGGCCGCATCACCGCAGTGCTCGACTGGGAACTGGTGCATCCGGGCGATCCGCACGAGGACCTGGGCTGGGCCTTCCTGCCCCAGTTCACCGGCGGCTCCGGACTGGTGTGCCGGCTGATTACCCAGGAGGCGTTCATCGCGCAGTACGAGCGCGAAGTGGGGTTCAAGGTCGACCCGGACGCATTGCATTTCTATCGCGTGTTCTCGCTGGTGAAGCTCACGCTGACGCACATCGCCGCAGTGCGCTGCTTCGAGGACGGCCGCTTCAACGACATGCGCATGCCGGCGATGGGTACGCAGGTCGCGCCGGTGCTGCGCCAGCTCGCGAAGCTCCTCAAATGAATAATTCACTGCATCGACTGATCGACGGCATAGTCGCCACCTTGCGTTCGGAAGTGATCCCGCAGGTCGGCACCGAGTTCGCGCGCGGCCAGGCCTTCGGCGTCATCTACATGCTCAACTCGATCCGCCTGCGCGCCGAATGGTCGGGCGCGTTCCATGCCGAGCTGATCGCAGCGCAACTCGAACTCGGCGAAGCGCTCGGGCCGCTGGTCGCCGGGTCCGGCGCCCCTGCGCTTCCCGAGGCAGCCTCGCCCGGCGCATCGGCAAACCGGCTCGAAGCGCAACGCGACAGCAACGACGGCCGCATCTGCGCGCTGATCGACTGGATGAGCCGGAATACCGCCACCCTCGGCAGCGAACGTCACGCCGCGTTCGAGGCGGCGCTCCATCGCTACATGGATCGCCAGTCGAAGTTCGAACTGAGCACGTCGGCCAAGCCGATGTTCGCCGAAATGTCCGCCGGCGCCGAATAGCCAAGAGAAGAACGCCATGCTCACCGCACAAGACGACCTCATCGGCCACCAGCTTCCGACCACCTACGACCACGTCGCCAGCAGCGACCCGGCGTGGATGGAACGCCTCTGGTACACCGGCCACCCGAAGTCCGGCGAGCTGATCTTCGACATCGGCCTGGGCTATCACCCGAATCGCAACGTGATGGATGCCTTCGCCGGCGTCACCGTCGGCTCGATCCAGACCAACGTGCGCGGCTCGCGCCGCCTGCGCCCGAACCCGCTCGACACCGAAGTGGGCCCGATCAAGATCGAAGTGCTCGAAGGGCTCAAACGGCACCGCCTGTCACTGGCGAAGAACGAATCCGGCTTGAGCTTCGACATCGAGTTTCTCGGCACGATGAACGCGCACGAGGAAGAGCCGCACTTCCGTCGCCGCCAGGGCCGCGTCACCGAGCACATGGCGCGCGGGCAGCAGCTCGGCGCCTATCGCGGCTGGCTCGAAGTCGACGGCAAGCGCCACGAGATCTCGCCGGACAACTGGCTCGGCCAGCGCGACCATTCCTGGGGCGTGCGCGCCGAGATGCGCACCGACGAGAGCCACCCGCCCATCACGTTCTACCCGCCGTTCTTCTACGCCTGGACGACGGTGCAGTTTCCGAAGCGCGGCCTGCACGTGTTCTTCAAGGAGCGCGCGCCGGGCGACCCGATCTACCTCTCGGGCGAGGAAGTCTTCCGGCTCGGAACACGCGCGGATCCGGGCCGCCGCATGACCGGCGTCAGCCACGACGTGAACTGGGCCGACGATCCGCATGGGCAACGGGTGCTTTCGGCGCAGTTCGACATCCGCCTGCAGGACGGCACCACGAAACAGCTGCAGTTACGCACCCTCCCCGCCCGCTACTACCTCAAGGGCGGCCTGTACGGCGGCCTCGACGGCTGGTTCCACGGCGACGACAAGGGAAAGCTGCATGTCGAACACGATCGCTGGGATCTCGAGGATCCGGCGGTACGCAAACGGGTCCGCACGATCTGCGATCACGTCATCGAAGTCCGCGACGGTGACGACATCGGCTACGGGATCATGGAGTACGGCGTAGGCAAGGGTTACGCCCGGTACGAGGCGGTCCAGTGCCATCCGCCGATCTGATCCCGGTCCTGCCCGGCATGCCCCATCACGGATCGCATCGATGAGTACGACCGACCTCCTCGCCGGCACGCTGCTGCGGCGGCGCGACCTCTTCCCGCATTGGGTGCGCGAGCACGTGCGCTGGTCGGACACCGACATGGCGGGCCATGTGAACAACCTGGCATTCGCGGCGTTCTGCGAGACCGGCCGGGCATTGCTGCTCAGGCGCTTCATCGAAAAGGACGCCGAGCTGCGTGCCCTGCTCGTCCTTGCGGAGATGCGCATCCGGTACATCGGCGAGGCCAACTGGCCGGCCGAGATCGATGTGGGCACCTGCGTGGTCAGCGTCGGCGGACGATCCTGCCGCATGGCGCAGGGATTGTTCGACGGCGAGCGTTGCATCGCCGTATCGGAGTCGACGCTGGTCATGATCGATGAGCGGGTGCGCAAGGCCTGCACGATTCCGGACGCGGTGCGGGACGTGCTGCTGAGCTGGTCACCCATCGGCTCCACTTCGGAGCACCCCATCCCATGAATGGCAAGCCGATTTCCGAATGTGGCGTGGTCCTTCTTGGCGGGACTGCCGGGGTCGGTCTGGAAGCCGCAGGCCAGTTTGCCGAACAGGGCGCACGCGTCGTGCTGCTCGGCCGGAACGACGAACGCGGCGCGAACGCCTGCGCCGCTATCCGCGCGCGGGCGCCTTCGTGCGAGGTGTCGTTCGTCAAGGTGGATGGCATGGACGTGGCCGACACGGTGCGTGCCGAAGCCGCCTGCCGTGCGCGCCTCGGCGCGATCGACGTCATCGTGACCAGTACCGGGCCCAGCGAACCGCCGCGCCTGATGCACAACATTCCGATCGAGAACGTGAAGCTGCGGATCGAGGAGATCTTCCTGCCGCCGCTGCACCTGATCCACGCCGCCCTGCCCGCCATGCGCCAGCAGCGCAGCGGCAGCATCGTCGTGGTGGCCTCGGACGCCGGCAAGATCCCGACGCCGGGCGAGACCATGGTCGGCGCCGCGATGGGCGCGATCATGATGTATTGCAAAGCGGCCGCCATCGAGGTCAAGCGCGAGAACGTGCGCATCAACCTGCTGACGCCGTCGCTGATCGCGGGTACGCCGGGTGCGCAGCTGATTTTCGACGAACCCTTCAGCGCCAAGATGTTCGAGAAGGCTTCGGCAATGGCCCATCTGGGCGTGTCCGATGCGGCGGACCAGGCCGCAATGATTCTTTACCTCGCCAGCCCTGCGGCGAAGCGCATGACGGGCCAGGCGATCAGCATCAACGGTGGAATTTCGGTCGCCTGAGACATCCAGGGCGGCCGCGCGATGTGTGCATCAAGCGAGCGAGGAGAAACAACGATGAATGACTATCTGAAGTACTGGACTGGTGTCGCGGTGCTGGCCGTCGCCTACGCCGGCTTCATCGCGGGCGGCGACTGGGTCTGGGCCGGCTTTCTCATGTTTCCCTTCCTGACGATCGTGGACTCGCTGACGCCGCGCGACTACGCGCCGCGAAACATGAGCAACGAGACGCTGGCCGACATTCCCCTCTACATCTGCGCCATCGGGCCGCTGCTGCTCTACCTGGTGTTCGCTTGGCAGTTCGCGCAGGGCGCGTATCCGACCAGCTGGCAACTGATGGGAGCGGTGCTGAGTCTGGCCTGGACCTCGATCGTGCCGCTGGCGCCCGCCGCGCACGAGCTCTACCACAAGCGCTCGGCCTTCGGCCGCACGGTCGGCCGCTACGCGCAGATGTGCCAGTTCGACTCCATGCGCGACATCGCGCACGTGGTGGGACATCACATCGACGTGGCGACGACCAAGGATGGCGACACCGCGGCGCGCGGGACCACGCTGTACGCCTTTGTGGTCAAGGCGGTGTGGGAACAGACCGTGTGGGATGTGACGATGGAATCCAGGTCGCTGCGCAACCGCGGCCTGAGCGCGTGGAACTGGCGCCACCGCGGCTACCGCACCTTGCTCGTGCAGGTGATCTTCCAGGGCATCGTGTTTCTGATCGCCGGCGGGCAGGCAGCGGCGCTGACCACGGGCGCGATGCTGCTGACGCGCCTCTGGGCCGAGTCCTTCAACTACTTCCAGCACTACGGGCTGGTCCGCAAGGAAGGCGCGCCGATCGGACGGCGCCACCTGTGGAACCACCTGAGCTGGCTGTCGCGCGTGCTGTCGTTCGACATCACCAACCATGCCGACCACCACCTGAATTCCTACAAGCGCTACTACGAACTGGTGCCGCACAAGGAATCGATCCCGATGCCGAGCCTGTTCGTCTGCTTCTTTGTCTCGCTGATCCCGCCGTTGTGGCATCGCCTGTACGCGATGCCGGCACTCAAGCGCTGGGACCTGGAGTTCGCCAACGCGGACGAGCGTGAACTGGCTGTAGCCGCCAACCGCGCCGCCGGCTGGCCGGACTGGATCAACGATCCCGAGGCGCAGAGCCGGATTGGCCGCGCAGCAACGGTCGGCTGCTGAGGCGTCGCGGCGGTGACGAGCTGCTCGAGCGATCGGCGCGGCACGGCGGGAAATCGGGACACACCGCGGACGTCGAAGCACGTCCGGATCGCGACCTGGAGGCGGCATGTGGCTCTATTCGGAAGTTAAATCCCTCGGGGACATTCCCCGGCATTACGCCGCCCGGATCCCGAACCGGCCGGCGTTGATCGATCACAGCGGTCCCATGTCATGGGCGACGCTCGACGAACGGTCCAACCGGCTCGCCAATGCGCTGCTGAAGGCCGGCGTGATACCCGGCGCACGGATCGCGTTTCTCGGCAGGAACACCGCGCGGTATTTCGAGCTGCTTTTCGGGGTCAACAAGGCCGGCGCCACGCTGCTGCCGCTGAACTGGCGCCTGGCCGTACCGGAGCTGGCCGCGATCGTGCAGGACGCCGATCCTGTCGTCCTGGTGGCCGACCGCGAGCACGCGGACATCGCCGCCACGATCGCCAAGGCCAGCGGCGAACCCTGCAGGACGCTCATCCTCGATACGGCCGAGTCGGCGCATTCCGAGCTCGACGCACTGATGCAGCGGGCATCCGCGGCCGATCCCGCGGTCCGGGTCGATCCCTGGTCGACCGCCATCCTGATGTACACCTCGGGCACCACCGGCAAGCCCAAGGGCGTGCAGCTGTCGCACCAGGGGACCCTGTTCCTGCGGCTTTGCGAGCATCTCGAGACCTCGTTCCGGTACGAGGCGGACGACGTCATGCTCACGGTCATGCCGCTGTTCCACGCCATGGGGACGAGCCTTTCCCTGCAGGCCCTCTACAACGGCGTGCCGGTGGCGGTCTACGCGATGCCGGACCCGGGCGAACTGCTCAAGCTGATCGCGCGCGACCGGCCGACCGTCCTGCCGCTGGTGCCGACCGTCATCCAGATGCTGCTCGATCACCCGGACGCCGCAACGGCGGATCTCTCCTCGGTGCGCGTCGTCATCTACGCCGGCTCTGGCATTGCCCCGCACACGCTCAAGCGTGCCCTGACCACGATCGGTTGCGACTTCATCCAGTTCTACGGGGCCACCGAGACGGCCTGCGGCATCACGTTCCTGCGGCCCGCGGACCATGACGTCGACAACGAGGGCCGGCTGAAATCCTGTGGCAGTCCCCTTCCCCTGGTCGACATCAAGGTGGTGGACGCAGAAGGCAGGGAGGTCCCCGTCGGAACGGTCGGTGAGTTCCTGATTCGTTCTCCCTCGCTGACGACCGGCTACTTCCGCCAGCCGGAGGCCACGGCGGCGGCGTTCAAGGATGGCTGGTATCGCTCGGGGGACGGCGGTTACCGGGACGCCGACGGTTATCTCTACATCGTCGATCGCGTGAAGGACATGATCGTCAGCGGCGGCGAGAACGTCTATTCGACCGAGGTCGAGCAGGCGATCCAGACGCTGCCGGGCGTGCAGATGTGCGCAGCGGTGGGACTTCCCGACCCCAAGTGGGGCGAGCGCGTCGTCGCGGTGATCGTCCGGGATCCGGCGGTCCCGATCTCCCCAGAGCAGGTGATTGCTCATTGCAGGAGCCTGATCGCCGGCTACAAGGTGCCCAAGCAGGTCGAGTTCGTCGTCGCCCTGCCCATGACGCCGAGCGGCAAGGTCATGAAGCGGGCGCTGCGCGAAAGGATGCTGCCCGAAGCGTCGACCGCCTGATTCGACCCACGCCGCAGGCGCTCGCCGACGATCTCCTGCATCGTCGCGAAATCACTTGCCGGATCTAAGCCGGGCGGCGCGCAGGGCAGCTTGGCGGCGCCCGCTTTCAGGCCTTGGCGTCGGACTCGGGCCCGGTCGAGCGCGCCCAGGTGTCCCGCGACTGCATCGGGCGCATCAGGCCCTCCTGCGCGGCGCTGGCCACCAGCCGTCCCGAGGTGTCGAAGATCATCCCGCGCGAAAGGCCGCGCGCCGATTGCGCCGCGTGCGAGTCGGTGACGTAGAGCAGCCACTCGTCGGCGCGTGCCGGGCGGTGGAACCACAGGGCGTGGTCGATGCTGGCCACCATCATGGTGCTTTCGAACCAGCGCCGGCCGTAGGGCCGCAGGGCGGCGCCGAGCAGACCCCAATCGCTGGCATAGGCCAGCACGCAGCGGTGCAGCCAGGGATCGTCGGGCAGGCGACCGCGCGCGCGAAACCACATCTCGCCGCGCGTGCTGCGCTTGCACGGCTCGAGCGGATTCAGCGGGTCGACCGGGCGGAACTCGATGAAGAAATCGGCGGTGAGCGCGGCGCGCGCCTCGTCGGTGATGTCGGGCGCGCGGTCGATCCACTCGAGCACCAGCTCGTGCCAGGGGCGCAGCGACTCCGGCGGCGGCACTTCGGGCATGCGCGCCTGGTGCTCGAAGCCATCCTCCTGCTTGTGGAACGAGGCCATCATCGAGAGGATCGGCCGGCCGTGCTGGATGGCCTGCACCTGCCGCGACGAGAACGAGCCGCCGTCGCGCAGGCGGTTCACTTCGTAGACCACCGGCATCTTCATGTCGCCCGGCAGCAGGAAATAGGCGTGCAGCGAATGCGGCTCGCGGTCTTCCACCGTGTGGCTGGCCGCCACCATCGCCTGGCCGACGATCTGGCCGCCGTAGGTGCTGCGTCCCCCCAGGTTGCGCGACGGGCCGCGGAAGAGGTTCAGCTCCAGTCGTTCGAGGCTCATCAGCTCGACGAGGTCCTGCAGCAGTCGGTCCATGGATCCGGTTCGTGTTCTGATAAGGGCCAAGCGTAAGCGCTACCACCCGACCCGACCACCAACGAGCCCCCATGCGCATCGGTACCTGGAACGTCAACTCCCTGCGCGTGCGCCTGCCGCACCTGCTCTCCTTCCTGGCCACCGATCCGGTGGACGTGCTCGGCCTGCAGGAGATCAAGTGCCTGGACGAGCAGGTCCCGCGCGAGGCGCTCGCCGCCGCCGGCTGGCAGGTGGTGAGCAACGGGCAGAAGACCTACAACGGCGTGGCGATCCTGTCGCGCGGCCTGCCCATCGAGGACGTGGTGCGCGACATTCCCGGCTTTGCCGACGAGCAGAAGCGGGTCATCGCGGCGACCGTGGGCGGCGTGCGGGTGATCTGCGTGTACGTGGTCAACGGCCAGGCGGTCGATTCCGAGAAGTACCTGTACAAGCTGCGCTGGCTGGCCGCCCTGCGCGAGTACCTGCGCAGCGAGCTGCTGGCGCATCCGCGCCTGGCGGTGGTCGGCGACTACAACATCGCACCGGCGATCGAGGACACCCACGATCCGACCGTCTGGGAGGGCAAGATCCTGTGCAGCCCGGCCGAGCGCGAGCATTTCCGCGGGCTGATCGACCTGGGCCTGACCGACTGCCTGGCCCTGTGCCCGGCCAGCAGCTCGCGCTTCACCTGGTGGGATTACCGGCAGGCGGCGTTCCGCCGCGACATGGGCCTGCGCATCGACCACGTGCTGGTGTCCCCGGCACTGGCCACCGAACTGCGTGAATGCCATGTCCACCTGGAGCCGCGGCGCCTCGAGCGCCCCTCGGACCATGCGCCGGTGGTGGCCTCGTTCGGTCCGCCCCCGGGCCTGTGACACAGCGCACGGAGTGATCCTCAAAAGGCAGCCCTCCGACGCTTATCCGCGCGCGGGAACCGGCATATATTCGGCCCTGATCAGACGGATGTCGGCGGGAAGCCCGAGCAGGCACGAGGCATGGCGCGCAAGCGACGCAATCACTACGACGTCACCGACCGGGTGCGGATTTCGCATCCGGCCGATGTCGCGTCGGCGGTCATGGGCATCCTCGCCGGCCTCTACCCCAACCACGATCTGAGCCCCGTACGCCGGGCCTACGACACGTTTGCGCGGCTCTATGCCGGCACCCTGCCCGGCTACCGCGGTTGCGACACCTGGTATCACGACGCGCAGCACAGCCTGGACTGCTCGCTGGCGATGGCGCGCCTGCTCGACGGCTATGAACGCAGCACCGCCAGGGCCGGGCGGATCGGCCCGCGCCGCGCCCTGCTGGGCGTGATCATCGCGCTGTTCCACGACGCCGGTTACATCCGCCGCGTACGGGATCCGGCGCGCAACGGCGCGGAATACACGCTCAGCCACGTGCACCGCAGCGGCGAGTTCCTGGCGCTGTTCCTGCCCCGGATCGGGTATGCCGCGGATATCGCGTTCACCCGCCAGGTGGTCCACTTCACGGGGTACGAGATCGCGCTCGACCAGATCCGCGTCGAGCACCCGAAGGACCGCGTGCTCGGCTTCATGCTCGGCACCGCGGACATCCTGGCGCAGACCGCGGACCGCTGTTACCTCGAGAAATGCCGCGACTACCTGTTCCGCGAGTTCGAACTCTGCGGCCTGGCCGGCCCGCAGCGCGCCGGCGCGGAGGAGCCGCGCTACCCGACCGTCGAATCGCTGCTGGCCACCACGCCGGATTTCAACCGCCACCTCTGGGAAGACCGCCTGGACGGCTACTTCGGCTCGGTGCACCGCTACATGGAAAAGCACTTCGAGGGGCGCAATCCCTATGTCGAGCAGATCCAGCGCAGCCTGTCACTCATTACCCGGCTGGGCCGCAAGCGCCAGTTCCAGAAGCTGACCAAGCGCCCGCAGTATGTCGACGCCGTCGCCCTGCGCCGCCAGCGGGTGCCCAAACCTGCCAAACGCGGCAGAGCCTCATCGATGAGCGCGCGTCCCGCGCTTCACGCGCACGCCTGACCCGGGTGGTCTTCACTGCGCCTCGATGGTGATCGGCACCACCAGCCGCATCGCACGTCCCTGCGGCGGACGCGGCAGCGGCGCGGCGCGGCGTATCAGTGCGACAGCCTCCTCGTCGAGTTCGCGCAGACCCGAGCCCTGGGCCAGGTGCACCTGGCCCAGGCTGCCGTCGGCATGCACCTCGAAGCCGACGCTGGCGCGCGCGCTGCCGATCCGGCCCGGCAACTCGCGCCGGAAGCGGTACAGGTGCGCGCGCAGCCGCGCCAGGTAGCCGTCCATCCCGCCGCCACCGGCACGCGCGGGCGGTGCACTCGCCGCCGCTCCCGCGCCGCCCGGTCTCGCTGCGATCGCGTCGGGTGCGTTGACGGCGTTCGCGCGCGTCCTGTCCGGTGCATCGGCACTGCCGGCCGCGGCATCGCCGTCGTCCGCGGCAACCTCGACCTCGCTTGGGGAGGCGGCCAGCGGCGCTGCCGGCGTCTTGGGTGCTGGCGCCTTGCGCGCCTGTGCCCGTGCCTTGCGTGCGGGTGCCGGCGCGGCCGTCGCGGGGGCGGGCGTGGTGCGCCGCGTCTCGACGGCGAACACGCTGTCGCTGCCCTCCAGCTTCAGTCCCAGCCCCAGCTCGCGCCCCGCGCCGGGACCCGATTGGACGTCCGGCATCAGCAGCAGGACCAGGGCCGCCAGGCCGTGCAGCGCCAGCGCCACATACAGCGCAATGGCCGTGCGTGCATTCATGGCAGTGGCGGCCGCGTGAGCAGGCGCACCTCGGACACGCCGGCGGTGCGCAGCAGTTCGAGCAGCTCGATCAGGCGCGAGGCGTCGGCGTCGGCATCGGCCTTGAGCGACAGCGCCTGCTGCGGGTGGGACGCGCGCCAGGCGCGCAGCGCTGCCGGCAAGGCCGCGGCCTCGACGCGGGATCCGCCGAACGCGAGCGCGCCGTCCGCAGCGAACAGCAGCACCGGGTCGCCGGCTGCAGGCTCGACCGATGTCATGGCGGTGCGCGGCGGCGTCACCTTGAACACGTCCTGCGGCCCGAAGCGGCCGACCAGCAGGAAGAAGATCAGCAGCAGGAAAGCGAAATTGATCATCGGCACCATGTCGATGTCGGTGCGCGATCGCCGCTGCGGCAAGGGGATCTTCACCTGCGATCCTCCTGCCCCAGGCGCAGTTCGAGGCCCGCGGCGCGCACGGCGCCGAGCGCATCCACCAGGGCCTGCGCCGGCACGCCGCTCATCGGTACCACGCGCACGCGCCGCGCCGAGGTCTCGCGCAGCCGCGCGCCGAGTGCGTCGGGCGCCACGTCCTGCCCGTCCAAGGTCCAGCGCGACGCCGTGTGCAGGTCCAGCCGCAGTTCGTCGGCGAGCGCCGGCGCGCTGCCGGCGGGCAGCGGCAGGCCGATGTCGACCGCGCGCCGTTCCACCGCGCTGGCGGCCAGCATGAAGAAGAACAGCAGCACGAACATCACGTCGACCAGCGAGGTCAGAACGATCGAGTGACGGCGGCGCGTCGGGCGCGGCAGATTCACGGATCGCCCGCGGCGCGTGGAGGAGTCGCGACGCCCGCTGTCCGCCGTCGACGGGCGATGTCCACCGGTCCCTTCAGTCCTGCTGCGACAGGATCCGGGTCAGCGCGGATTCCATCGCATGGTGCAGGCGCTCGACCTGGCGGTCGCGGAAGTGGAAGGCCGCCAGGGCCAGGATGGCGACGCCCAGGCCGGCCGCCGTGGTGAGCAGGGCTTCCCACAGGCCGCCGGACAGGATGCTGGCGTCCACGCGATCGCCGGCCGCCTGCAGGCGGCGGAAGACCTCGATCATTCCCAGCACCGTGCCGAGCAGGCCGAGCAGCGGCGCCAGGGTGGCCATCACCTCGAGCGGCCGCAGCAGGCCGCGCAGCGATTCGAGCCGATCCACCGCCAGGCGCGCGATGCGCTCGCGCGTCGAGGCACCAACCGTACCGGCACGCGCGGCGTCGATTGCGCTCGCCATCACCTCGGCCAGCGGGCTGCCGGCGGCGTTCAGTGCGGCGAGCGCCTGCTCCGCGCGCCCGGCGTTCGCCGCGGCGAGCGCGGGTTCGACGAAGTCCCGCCGCCACAGCCGGGCGTCGCCGAATTCCCAGAGCTTGATGATGACGATGGTGAGTACCGCGATGGACAGCACCAGCAACACCAGCATCACCGGGCCGCCGAGCGCGATCCATTCGAGCATCCGGCTCACGGCGAGGCGGTGCCCGCCGCCACCACGCGCGCGACGCCCACGCCACGCGGATCGGACGCGGCCTCGACCTTGCCGCTGGCCGGATCCCAGGTCACCGCCTGCAGGTTGCCGTACGTGGAGGTCAGCGGCTTGAGCGCATGTCCCATGGCGCCGAGCTGCGCCTGCTCGTCCGCCGTCAGGGCGCCGGGCTCGAACTGCACGACATCGGGCAGGTACTGGTGGTGGAGGCGCGGCAGGGCGACGATCGCGCTTGCATCGGCGCCGGCGTCCCAGGCCAGCACCCCGAGCAGCACCATGGTGATGATGCGGCTGCCGCCGGGCGTGCCGATCACCAGCAGCCCGCGCGGACCCTCGACGAACGTGGGGCTCATCGACGACAGCGGACGCTTGCCCGGCTGCACGCGGTTGGGCTGCGAGCCGATCAGGCCGTAGGCGTTGGACGCGGTGAGGCTGGCGGCGAAATCGTCCATCTCGTCGTTGAGCAGCACGCCGGTGCCGGGCGCCATCGCGCCGGAGCCGAACGGCAGGTTGACCGACAGCGTCGCCGCCACCCGGTTGCCCTGCGCGTCGAGCACCGAGAAGTGCGTGGTCTGCGGTCCCTGCGGCGAGGGCTGCGCCGGCTCGAGCGCGGTGCTGGGCGTCGCACGCTGCGGATCGATGCCGGCGGCCAGCGCGCGCGCATGGCTGGTCGACAGCAGGCGGTGGGCCGGCACCCGCACGAAGTCGGGATCGCCGAGCCAGGCGGCGCGGTCGCGGTACGCGCGGCGCAGCGCTTCGATCAGCAGGTGCCGGGACTGCACGCCGCCATCCGCGCGCCAGCCCAGGGCCTCGAGCTGTCCGAGCGTGGTGCCCAGGGTGATGCCGCCGGCCGAAGGCGGCGGCGCGGAGACCAGGCGCAGATCGCGGAAGTAGCTGACGGTCGGTCGGCGTTCGACCACGCGGTAGTGCCGCAGGTCGTCGGCGCTCCAGATGCCGCCACCCGCGCGCACGCCGTCCACCAGCGCCTGCGCCGTGGCGCCCTCGTAGAAGCCGGGGGCACCGTCCTGCGCAAGACGTTCCAGGGTGAGCGCCAGGTCCGGCTGCACGATGCGCTCGCCGGCAAGCGGTGCCCGTCCCTGGATGGCGAACACACGCTGCCCCTCGCCCGCCAGCCGCGGCCAATGCGACTGGAAGGTGGCGGCGAGCTTGTCGTCGCAGATGAAGCCGTCGCGTGCGGCGCGGATCGCGGGTTGCAGCGAACGCGCCAGCGGCAGCCGGCCATAGCGCTGCGCCAGGTGATCCAGTGCAGCCGGTTCGCCCGGAATGCCGGCGGCCAGTGCGCCGTCGCGTGAGCGCCGCGCCACCGCATTGCCCTGGGCGTCCTGGTACATGTCCTCATGCGCGGCGCCAGGCGCCGTCTCGCGCCCGTCGATGAAGGTCTCGAATCCATCCTCGGCGCGATGCAGCAGCCAGAAGCCGCCGCCGCCCAATCCCGAGCCGGTCGGCTCGACCACGGCCAGCGTGGCGCTGATGGCCACCGCCGCGTCGAATGCATTGCCCCCTGCCGCGAGCATCTCCAGGCCGGCCTCGGTGGCCAGCGGGTGCGCCGTGGCGACCGCATGCGCACCCGGTGTCGCGGCCTGGCCCAGGCCGACGACCAGCAGCAGGCCGATGCTCCATATGCCCTGCAGCAGCGTGCGCCTCATGTCTTCTCCTCGGTGGTCAGGCGTCGATACTTCGCCTGCAGGTCTTCACGCGTCTCCGCGTGCTCGGGATCCAGCGGGATGCAGTTCACCGGGCAGACGTCCACGCATTGCGGCGTGTCGAAGTGCCCGACGCATTCGGTGCAGCGCGACGGATCGATCTGGTAGATCTCGATGCCCTGGAAGATCGCCTGGTTCGGGCACACCGGTTCGCAGACGTCGCAGTTGATGCACTCGTCGGTGATCTTCAGGGCCATGCGCGGATTTTCGCCTGTTGCCGCGCGCGCGGCGAACGCCGGATGCGGGGCACGCTCAATGCACGGCGCGCCTGACCGACCCGATCAATCCGCGCAGCGCGCGATAGCCGTCCACCAGGCGCGGCCCCGGACGGCCGAGGAACGCCTCGGTCACCGCGTGGATCTGCCCGCCCTGCACCGCCGGGACCGACTCCCAGCCGGGCCGCCGGCGCACGATCTCCGGCCGGTAGTTCTGCAGCGGCACGCCGCACCAGGCCATCACCACCAGGTCCGGCCGCTGCGCGACGACCTGCTCGTCGGTCAGCGGCTGGCTCTTGCCGGGCAGTGCGCGCCAGGGATTCACGCCGCCGGCCAGCTCGATCAGGTCACTGGCCCAGGAATCCTGCGTGGGACTGATGACGGGCTTGGGCCACCACTCGATCAGCACGTGCGGCGCATCGGGCGCAACCGCGACCGCCGGCATCGCGTCGCGCATCTGCGCGATCAGGGCCTCGCCGCGCTCGGGCACGCCGAGCGCCTGGGCGATGCGCGCGATGTCGGAATACACGTCCTCCAGGGTCAGCGGCTCGCAGACCAGGCTGCGCAGGCCCTCCGCCTCGAGTTCGCCGACGATCTTCTCGTGCCCCGGCAGCGTCATCGAGGTCAGCACCAGGTCGGGCTTGAGTTCGCGCACACGGGGGACGTCCAGCGACAGGTCGCGGCCGAGCTTGGGCAGCGGACCGACCACGTCCACCGGGAAATCCGAGTCCTCGTCCACGCCGACCAGCATCCCGGCACACCCGAGCGCGCAGACGATCTCGGTGTTGGAGCAGGTGTGGGAGACGATGCGCATCAGGCCGGACTCTTGCGCCCGAAGCGTTCCAGCAGTGCCGGGATCGCCGCTGGCGGCACCAGCTTTTCCACCGGCGCACCGAGGCTGGTGAGTTCGCGCACCAGGCTGGACGACAGGTGGGCGAATTCCGGAGCCGGGGTCAGCATCACGGTGTCCAGCTCCGGGTACAGGTCGCGGTTCATCACCGCCATCTGCTTTTCGTAGTCGACGTCGCCGACGGTGCGCACGCCGCGCACCAGCACGGTGACGTTGTTGTCGCGCGCGAAGTCGACCACCAGCCCGCTGAAGCCCTTGACCTCGACGTTCTTCAGGTCCTTGGTCGATTCGCGGATCAGGTGCACGCGCTCCTCGAGCGTGAACCGCGGGTTCTTCGCCACGTTGTGGCCGACCGCCACGATCAGTTTGGGAAACATCCGCGCGGCGCGGTGCATGATGTCGTTGTGCCCGAGCGTGATCGGGTCGAAGCTTCCCGAATACGCGGCGACGATCTTGCTCATGCAGGAACTCCGGGTGAATACGTGAGAAGACCGAAGCTTACCCGACCGGCCTGTTTCTCCCGGTGCCAGGCAAAGCCCGTGGGCAGATCCGGTTTCGCGTCCCCTGGCCACTCGATGTAGATCTGCGCCTCGGGCTTGAGCACCGCCGGCAGCGCCTGCAGCGCGGGCGCCAGCAGCGTGCTCGCGTAGGGCGGATCGAGGAACACCAGGTCGAAGGCGTCGGTTCCACGCGCGATGTGCGCCAGCGCGTCGCCCGCGATGACCTCGGCACGCGCGCTGGCGCCGAGCGTCGCCAGCGCGGCCGTGATGCGCTGCGCCTGTGGCCGGCCGCTTTCGACGAAACGCACCCAGGCCGCGCCGCGCGACAGCGCCTCCAGGCCGAGCGCGCCGCTGCCGGCGAACAGGTCCAGGCAGCGTGCCCCCTCGATGCGTGGCGCCAGCCAGTCGAACAGGGTCTGGCGCACGCGGTCCGGCGTGGGACGCACGCCATCGCCGGCGTCGAAGGCGACGCGGCGGCTGCGCCACTGCCCGCCGATGATGCGCAGTTCGCCCAGCGGTCGCCGGCTCATGCGCGGGACTCGCCGAATCGGGCCCGCAGGCGGCGATGCCGATGCTCGAACACGTGGCGCACGATCGGCTCGACCAGCGCGCCGACCGCGCGCAGGCGGGGTTCGAAGGCGAGCTCGTCGGTCACGACGCAGCCCTCGGCGCCGTCGGGTTGAACGCGCCGCTGGTGCAGCCACACCCGCTGCAGCCAGGAGGACGAGCGCTCGTCGAAACCCTGTCCCGGATGGATGGCATCGAATCCCAGCGCATGGCGATCGACCGGCAGCAGGCCACCGGCCAGCATCCAGCTGTGGAAGTGTGTCTGGCCGGTGCGGAGGCGCGCATCGTCGAGCCGCTGCACATCGGGCGGATGCGTCATGCGCAGCAGCGGCATCAGCTCGTCGTTGACGCCCTGCATGGTCGACACCGCCGCCCAGACCTCGGCCGCCGGTGTGGCCAGGCGGCTCTGGAACCGCAGCGTCCGCATCAGCCCTGCGTGCCGCCCACGGTCAGCCCGTCGATGCGCAGGGTCGGCTGGCCGACGCCGACCGGCACGCTCTGGCCGTCCTTGCCGCAGATGCCGATGCCGGCGTCGAGCTCGAGATCCGTGCCGACCATCGAGACCCGGTGCAGCACCTCGGGACCGTTGCCGACCAGGGTGGCGCCCTTGACCGGCCGCGTGATCTTTCCATCCTCGATCAGGTAGGCCTCGGTGGCGGAGAACACGAAGTTGCCGGAGGTGATGTCGACCTGGCCACCGCCGAAGCTCACCGCGTAGATGCCGCGCGGCACCGAGGCGATGATCTCGGCCGGATCGTGCGGTCCGGCCAGCATGTAGGTATTGGTCATGCGAGGCATCACCAGGCTGGCAAAGGACTCGCGCCGGCCGTTGCCGGTGGTCGGGCTCTTCATCAGGCGCGCGTTGAGCGAATCCTGGATGTAGCCGGCGAGCACGCCGTTCTCGATCAGGCGGGTGCAGTTGCTCGGATTGCCCTCGTCGTCCAGGTTGAGCGAACCGCGCCGGCCCGGCAGCGTGCCGTCGTCGACCACGGTGCACAGCGGCGACGCCACTTTCTGCCCGACACGGCCCGAGAACGCCGAGGTGCCCTTGCGGTTGAAGTCGCCTTCCAGGCCGTGGCCGACCGCCTCGTGCAGCAGGATGCCGGGCCAGCCGGATCCGAGCACCACGGTCATGGAACCGGCCGGCGCCGGCACCGAGTCCAGCAGGACCAGCGCCTGGCGCACCGCGTCGCGCGCGTAATGTTCCGGCAGATCCTGCGTGAAGTAGTCGAGCTCGGCGCGTGCGCCGCCGCCCACGTGCGCCTGCTCGCGGCGACCGTTCTGCTCGACGATGACGGTGACATCCATGCGCACGAGCGGGCGCACGTCGGCGGCGCGTCGGCCGTCGGCGCGTACCACCATCACCACCTCGTACTGCGCGGCCAGCGCGCACATGACCTGCTTGACGCGCGGATCGGCGGCGCGCGCGGCGGCATCGGCGCGACGCAGCAGGGCGAGCTTGGCCGGCGCATCGGCCGAGCCCGGCGGATCGACCGCCGGGTACAGGCCGCGACCGAGCACGATGCGCTGCGGCGCGACCTCGGTGCCGCGCGTGTCCGCCACGATCGCGCGCGAGGCGCCGGCAGCCTCGACGAGCGCATCGAGCCGGATGTCTTCCGAGTACGCGAGCCCCTGCTTCTCTCCGGAGACCGCGCGCACGCCGACCCCCTGCTCCACCGAGTGGCTGCCGGACTTGACGATGCCTTCCTCCAGCGCCCAGTGCTCGGTGCGCGAATACTGGAAATACAGGTCCGCGTCCTCCGCCCCGGTGGAGAGGGTCTCGCCGAGCACGCGGTCGAGGTGGCCCTCGTTCAGACCGGCGGGATCGAGAAACTGGCGGCGGGCGATGGCGAGTGCGTCGGTCATGTCGAAAAGGCGGCTACGGCGATGAGAATGCCGTAGCAGCCTAGCAGGACACGCCGGCTCAGACAGGCGCGGCGCAGGCCACGTCTGCCGCCTGCCAACGCCACACGTCGGCGACGGTGTCGCGCAGCGAATTGGCGACCCGCCGCAGCAGTTCAGCGTCAGGCGTCCTGGCCTTGAGCGCCGCGAGAATCCCGCGCCGGTGCGCCCGCTCGAACGGCAGACCGGGCTTCCGATCGAGCAAGGCCTTCCAGAACGCCAGCACGACGGTTTCTTCGTCGTGGCCCTGCGACATGCAGCCGCGCAGCCCGTCGATGACCTCCGCGGGCACGCCCAGGCTTTCGAGCTCGGCAAGCCAGCGCGGAACATGGCGCGCGGGACGCAAAAGTCCGTACTCCGGATTCAGGCGATCGATCAGCTCGCCCGGCGTGACCGACCCCGTCGCCGGATCCTGCGACGGACTCGGGTCCACGTCCCACGTGCCGGGCGTATGCAGAGCCTTGGCTGCGGATGCCTTGAGATTGCGCTTCGGCGCGGCCACGCTGCGGCTCTTTTCCGCGGCCGGGGGCAGATCCATGCAGGCGCTCCAAGTCACAGGCGCCGAGCAGGACAGCGAATGCGCCGCCACCGACCCTCTGCCGCCCCATCCCGCCGCCAGCATGCCCGGCACCGTGCGCAGTTCCGGCAGGTCCTGCGCCGCGTCCGCGTCGCGCTCGTGGACCAGGATGGTGTTCGTGAACCGGCTCATGAGCTGGTAGCGCACCGCCAGTTCGGTCAGCTCCTGCTCGCTGCTGTCGATCAGGCCCGCGCCCGCCCACCACAGGCGCTGCGCGGCGCCGAGGCGGGACAGCGCGCCGTCCTGCACGGCCTCCTGCGACGGGGTTGCGCCGGCGCAGATGGTGACGGTGCTGCCGTCCGCGTAGCGGATGTCGAGATGTGCATCGGCGCCGGGCCTGGCCGCATCCAGACCGGCGAAGACATGCAGGGTATCGCCCGCGAAGGTGGCCGGTTCCAGCTGTGCCGGACATTGCCAGCGCAGCGTGCCCGGCAGGTGCAGCCTGGCCTCGATCACGCGCGGCAGGCGCATGCGCGCCAGGTGTCGCGCAATGACGGGAGCCACGTCCTCGCACGGTGCGGCGAAACTCGCGAACCCGCCGGTGGATTCGGCGATGCCGCGCGCGAGGATCTCGGACGGGCTGCTGCCGACGCCGATCACGAAGATGCGGTGGCCCGAGGCACGCGCCGCCGCGACGATGGCGTCGCAATCCCAGGTCTCGCCGTCCGTGATCAGCAGCACATCGGCCATCTGGCCTTCCTGCCGTCCAGGTTCGGCTCCGAACACGGCCTGCAGCGCCGACAGCATCTCGGTCCCGCCCAGGTCCGCGTCGAGCCCGCCGACGAAGCCACGTCCCTGCACGAGCGCGGCGCCGGAGCCGGCATCGCAGGCGCGGCCATTGGCGTGGTGGCGATGCTGGCTGCCGAAGGCGGTCAGCGAGAAGCGATCACGCGAACCCAGGCTGTCGAGCGCCCGCATCGCCAGCGCCTTGGCCAGCGCCATCGAATCGCCGGCCATGGAGCCCGAACAGTCGATCAACATCTTCAGGTGGATCGGTTGGCTGGATTCACGCGCGGGAACGCGGAATACCGCGTGCGCGACCTGCGCCTCGCCGTCGGCCGCGAGCGCCAGGCTCGATTGCGCGGATCCCGGCGCCTGGATCGACAGCACGAAGTCGCGGTCGGCAAAGCTGTGCTCGTCCGCGATCCGCAGCCTGAGCCGGTCACCGTCACGCTCGGTGAGGATCCGATGCGTGGGCGAGGTCAGGGTCGCGAGCGACAGCGCGCCCCCGATCTCGAGCGACAGGCGGTAGGGGTATTCGGCGAGCGCATCGGCCTGCGGTTGCTGGTGAGGCTGCACCCCGGCGCGCGCCGCATCGCCGTAGCGCGGCGCCAGGGTCGTGGGCAGCGACAGGCGCAGTTCGTCCGCTTCCCAGCGCAGCGGCAGCGCGTAGTGCAGGTGGATCTGCGCGCGCTCACCCGCGAGCAGGTTGCCGAGATTGAGCGTGTACAGGCCGGGCTCGACCTGCTCGAGCATCACCGCGCTGTGCCCCTCCGACAGCGCCTCCTCGTACTGCGCCTCGGCCTGCCGGCGCGCAGAGACGCGCCCGACCAGGCTGCGTTCGCCCATGCTGACCTTGAGCTCGAGCAACACGGCCTCCACCGGCAGCGGGAAGGTGTAGACGGCCTCGACATTGACGGCTTCGAGGTTGTGGAACGTCTGTGTGAGCGAGATGCGCGCGAGCGTGTGCTCGACGCGACCCTCGATCGCGAGCGCCTGCAGCGGGACGGCATGGCCCTGCGCGGTACGCAGGCAGGGCGTAGGGGCGGCAGCGGTGACAGTGGTCATTTCGATGGGTCCTTCCGGATCTGGTGCAGCGCCTCGATGGTTCGGCGCAGGAGTTGGCGAACCTGCTCGGGAGCAAGGCCCGCCTGTCTGGGCTCGATCAGCAGCTCCACGCCCTCTGCAATCAGGAGGTGGCTCCACACCTCGACCGAGCCCGGCCGACGCGTGGGAAGGGGAAGCGCAGGCTCCGGGCCGGCTTCCTTCATTTCGCGGATCCGCTCGAGCGACAGGCCCGCCAGCGTCCATTTCCGGACCATGAGCAACTGGTCGACATGGGTCTGCGTGTAGCGGGCCGCCCGGGTCTCACCCTCGGGTCGGTCGACGAGGCCGAGCTGGATGTAATAGCGCACGGTGCGACGCGGCAGCTCCACCAGGGCGCTGAGTTCGTCCAGGGAGTAGCCGGGGTCCCGCTGCGAATCATTTGAGACAGTCATGATGGCAGTATGTGCTGTCTTTAAAGAAAATCAAGGCCGACCGTCCCAAGCCGTACGGGCAACCGATAATCCGGGCCATCCACGCCTTCATCCAAAACCAAGAACCAGGAGCAGACCGTGTCCCCAGCCTTCGATTACTCCGGCAAGAACGTCTTCATTTCCGGCGGCACCAGCGGCATCAATCTCGGGATCGCGCATGCCTTCGCGCGCGCCGGCGCCAGGCTGACGGTGATCTCGCGCTCGCAGGACAAGGTCAGCGCGGCCGTCGAGGCCCTCAAGGCGCATGGCGGCGAAGTGGCTGGCCACGCGCTCGACGT